>NZ_JAFLMX010000013.1:0-46806 GCF_017849675.1 Alteromonas sp. AO-Serp | reverse complement strand
AAGACGAAGAAAACGTGTCGCTATACTCCACGCTAGGCCAAGTTGCATTCAATTCCGGCGATGATGTGTTGGCGGAAAAAGCGCTGCTTAAAGCCACTAAAATGAAGTCGCGCAAAGAAGACTTATTGCTGTTGTCTGCAATTAGCGAACGCAAGCACGACACAGCCACTGCACTTCAGCTTTACAAGGAAGGTCAGCAGCTAGCCAGCTAGATGAATATTCATTTAGCTTTCTGGTAGTACTTGTATTACCCGTAAAATTGAAGATATAGTAAAAAGGAATTCTCAATTCGGGTTGTTTCAACAACAACCCGAATTGACTTAAACAACTTGTCGGAGTGCTTCACTGTTAACCCAGTAAGCTGAGACCGCGAAAGTGGGATCCGTAGAACCTGATCAGGCTAATACCTGCGAAGGGAACAAGAAAATACAATGTGCACAATGTTAAACCGTGGTTTAGCGTTGTGAAGCGAAGTTGTTTTGCTGTTGATGATACAGACACACCCATTACGGTGCTGCTCGTCACTCAAGGTAAACTGTTCAAGTTTATCCCCAAGTCAGCATCAACGGTGTAAAGGGCTGTAATCACCAGAACCTTTACCAACAATCTCGCTAAAGTAACGGGATTATCCCGTTCTACACTTACACTTTGTATTCTCCTTCACTCCTGACAAGCATTTTTAGAACCTAACTTTACAAGGTAAAATGCTATGTCGAACAGACGCGAACAGCGCCAACAAGCACAACAATTCATTAATGAACTTGCGGGCGAAGCTTACCCAAATTCAACACGCCACTACGAGTGTGGCAGCCGTGACGATATTCGTGTGGCCATGCGCCTTATTCACCAACACGACAGTTTAGTGGGTGGAACAGAAGACAACCCTATTTTAGAACCAAATCCGCCCATTCCTGTTTACGACACTTCAGGCCCCTACGGCGACCCACAAGAAAACATAGATGTGCACAAAGGCCTAGCTCCGCTTCGCCAAACGTGGATTGAAGAGCGTAGCGATACCCTTGAATTAGAGGGCGTTTCGTCAAGCTTTGCAAAAGAGCGAGAAAACGACATATTTACCGAAGATTTCCGCTTTATTCGCAGCCGCAAACCACTAAAAGCAAAAGCAGGCAAAAACGTTACCCAGCTTCACTACGCAAGACAGGGCATTATTACCCCTGAAATGGAATACATTGCCATTCGCGAGAATATGGGTCGCCAAGCCATTAAAGATGCCGAACTGACGCAGCAGCACAAAGGCGAACACTTTGGCGCGAATTTACCCGATACCATCACGCCTGAATTTGTACGCCAGGAAGTGGCCGCAGGCCGCGCCATTATTCCATGCAACATCAATCACCCCGAGTTGGAACCAATGATTATAGGGCGTAACTTTCTAGTAAAGATTAACGCCAATATTGGTAATTCAGCAGTCACCTCGTCTATTGAAGAAGAGGTAGAAAAGCTGGTGTGGTCAACGCGCTGGGGCGCCGATACCATCATGGATTTATCTACCGGCAGAAATATTCACGAAACCCGAGAGTGGCTGCTGCGAAACAGTCCTGTTCCTCTTGGCACCGTACCCATCTATCAAGCGCTAGAAAAAGTAAACGGTGTAGCCGAAGACTTAACGTGGGAGATGTTTAAAGACACCCTAATTGAGCAAGCCGAACAAGGCGTAGACTACTTCACGATTCACGCTGGCGTGCTGCTTGAATACGTACACCTTACCGCAAAGCGGGTTACCGGCATTGTATCGCGCGGCGGTTCGATAATGGCAAAGTGGTGCTTAAGCCACCACCAGCAAAGCTTTCTGTATGAGCACTTTCACGATATTTGCGAAATTTGCGCTAAGTACGATGTGGCGCTGTCGCTAGGTGATGGCCTGCGCCCTGGTAGCGTAGCTGACGCTAACGACGACGCGCAATTCTCTGAATTACGTACCCTTGGTGAGCTGACGAAAATTGCATGGGAGTACGATGTTCAGGTAATGATTGAAGGCCCGGGACATGTGCCAATGCATATGATTAAAGCGAACATGGAAGAGCAGCTTAAGCACTGCCACGAAGCACCGTTTTATACCCTTGGCCCCCTCACCACCGATATCGCTCCTGGCTATGATCACTTCACTTCAGGTATAGGTGCCGCCATGATTGGTTGGTATGGCTGCGCAATGCTGTGCTATGTAACACCTAAAGAGCATTTAGGCCTACCTAACAAAGAAGACGTTAAACAGGGGCTGATCACCTACAAAATTGCAGCCCACGCTGCCGACTTGGCAAAAGGCCACCCAGGTGCACAAATTCGCGACAACGCCATGTCGAAAGCACGCTTTGAATTCAGGTGGGAAGACCAGTTCAATTTAGCTCTCGACCCGCATACAGCGCGCGCTTATCACGATGAAACTTTGCCGCAGGCGTCTGGCAAAGTTGCGCACTTTTGCTCTATGTGTGGCCCTAAATTTTGCAGCATGAAAATTTCTCAGGAAGTGCGCGATGTGGCTAAACAAGCAGAGCAGCAAGAGTTTGAGAAAGAAAAAGGAATGAAAGACATGGCCCAGGCATTCAATCAGTCTGGCGCAGAACTTTATCACACTGCAGATAGCAAGGTAGAGCTACCATGATGGCGAAAGCGTCCATAAGCCCTGCATCCAACAACCTCACCACTGCACTTCCTGTAGTGTGGTGTGTGGGAGGTGTTGACTGTAGCGGTGGGGCGGGCGTTACCCGCGACGCCATTACATTGGCCGATCTGAACATCCATGCTTGTGTGCTCACTACACAGCTTACCGTGCAGTCCAACTCAATCATGCTTAGTAAGGAAAGCATGTGCGCGTCGGCATTAAATCAGCAGTGGCAGGTGCTGTTTGAAGATACCCCGCCACGCGCTATTAAAATTGGCGCTATTGCTAATGATGAGCAAGCGCTGTTGTTGTGTGCTCGTATTCAAAAAACATCTAACCCTCGCCTCTTCGTTGTATGGGACCCTGTACTGTCTACCTCGTCAGGTGGCGTGCTGAGTGAGTTAAGCGAAAGCGTAGTTGACGAACTATTGAATACGGTAGATATCGTTACGCCAAATATCGATGAGCTTGCGTGGCTCACCCATTTGCCAGTTGTTGATGAAGCGAGCTTGCTAAATGCAATCAATCGGCTAAGGGGTAAAGGCGCAAAGAGCGTTTACGTTAAGGGCGGTCACGCCCACTGGCAAAAAAATGTAAGCGATATTTTTGTTTGTGCCTCTCACACTCTTCGTTTTAGCCAGCCGAAATACGCTAACGGCAAACTTCGCGGCACAGGCTGCATGTTAGCCAGCGCAGTAGCGGCATTCATTGTGCACGACTACTGCATTGAAGACGCACTTACGCTTGCTAATGCTTACGTCAGCGAAGTTCGTGGCCATACACTACCAAAGCAATGCGCAGCGGCTAACGCAAACGCCATAAGTAACGAATTAACCACCTACTTTGCACAAACCAACGGCTTTCCAGCAAAACCAGAGAGCTTTCCGCTGGTGACCTTTCACCAACGTGGCGCCACTGCTAATGAAAAAGAGCGGGATAAGGATTCCCTTCTTAAAGCCTCGTCTTGTAAAGAAGCCCACTTTCCTGCACTTACTCATACTCATTTAGGCATCTACCCTGTAGTGGATAGCGTGCAATGGATAGCCCGCCTCTGGCCAACGGGCGTAAAAATAATGCAGCTACGGGTTAAGCAAGGCTCCCAAGAAGACATTCGTCAGCAAATAAAAGAGGCAATAGAATTGGTGAAACACACCGACTGCCAATTATTCATTAATGACTATTGGGAGCTGGCCATAGAACTCGGGGCTTACGGTGTGCACTTGGGGCAAGAGGATATCGACACCGCAGACCTAAACGCCATCCGTAGTGCGGGTTTACGGCTTGGAATATCAACGCACGGCTTCGCTGAAATTCAACGTGTTCGCGCTTTAAACCCGTCTTACATTGCCCTTGGTCATATTTTCCCCACCAATACCAAAGACATGCCTTCGAAGCCCCAAGGTGTAGCACGTTTAGAAAAGTACGTGCAGCTTTGCGATGGCATTCCCACCGTTGCTATTGGTGGTATTAACTTATCGCGTATAGGCGATGTAGCTAAAACCGGCGTTAGCGGCATTGCTGTGGTAAGTGCAATCACTCAGGCAGAACACCCGCTAAAAGCCTACCAAGCATTGGTTGAGGAGGCTGGGTTTGCTTAGTCATTCAGCTACTCATTCACTTAGTCACTCGGTAGGCCAGCAGTTAGCGCATCAGGATATACGTCGCTACAGCAGACAACTCTTACTCGATTGCATTGATCACGACGGACAGCTTAATTTGGCGAGTGCACACGCTGTTATCGTTGGCTTAGGAGGATTAGGCAGCTTAACCGCCCGCTATTTAGCAGGCGCAGGCGTGGGCAACATTACACTTATAGATGGTGACACCGTCGACATTAGTAATTTGCAGCGCCAAATAAGCTACAACGAAATGCACCTAGGCGAGCTTAAAGCTAAATCGCTTTACAATGAACTGCGTAAAGTGAACTCGCATTTAAACATACAGTTTAAATGCTTATTTGCTGATAGTAACAACTTACCAACCTTGATTGCATCAGCCACCTGCGTGCTGGATTGCACCGACAACGTTACGGTACGAAGGCAGATAAACCTGGCCTCGTTTCGCGCCTCTATTCCGCTTTTTATTGCAGCAGCCAGTGGGCTTACCTGGCAAGCGCTGAACTTGCCTCAAAACTCAGCCACCTGCGGTTGCTACGAGTGTTTAGTGAATAATGTTGCCATACGCGAAGATTGCGTTAGCAAAGGTGTACTAGGCCCAGTAGTAGGCATGGCAGCATGCCACCAAGCTACCCAAGCCTTGTTATTTCTGGCAAGGGGCTTCGATGCCGATATTAAATGGGGCCATTACGTAAACGCCCACGCAGGCCAAGGTACGCTGCAAAGTTTCAAGCTTCCCCCCTCTTCTTCTTGTGAGGTATGCCAATGACCCAAATTAATATCAACGTGAACAATCAACCAATGAGCGTGATTTCTCCTATATCACTTAGTGAATTAATTGCTCTTAAACAATTGAAAGACGAAGGCACCGCCGTTGCCAAAAATGCCGCCATTATCAGCAGGAATGAATGGCCAACAACCTACTTAAGTAACAACGATACCGTGGATATCTTCACCCTAGTGGCAGGAGGCTAAAATGCTTACACTCGCAAATCACACCTTCCCTTCCCGCCTGTTAACTGGCACTGGCAAATTTAGTAACCCAGACACCATGAAAAGCGCGGTACAGGCAGCCAAGAGCAGTATGGTGACCTTGGCAATGAAGCGTGTCGCCAGCCATAGCTCACAAGATGAAACGCTTTCGGCATTAAAAGCATTGGGCGTTATTCTTTTGCCGAATACGTCGGGAGCGAAGAACGCAAAAGAAGCCATATTCGCCGCCGAACTTGCATACGAAGCATTAGGTAGCCCTTGGGTGAAGCTGGAAATTCACCCAGACCAACGCTACTTGTTGCCCGACCCCATCGAAACCCTTCTTGCCGCAGAGGCACTGGTTAAAAAAGGGTTTCACGTTTTGCCCTACTGCGGAGCAGACCCCGTTTTATGTAAACGCTTAGAAGAGGTAGGCTGCGCTGCCGTTATGCCATTGGGCGCGCCTATTGGCAGTAATCAGGGCTTACAAACCAAACCCTTTTTGCAAATTATTGTTGAGCAAGCGTCGATACCCGTCATTGTAGATGCAGGCATTGGTAAGCCAAGCGAAGCTATGGCGGCCATGGAGCTGGGAGTAGACGCGGTACTGGTGAATACGGCTATCGCCACGGCTAAGGACCCAGTTGCTATGGCAGCAGCTTTCGCAAGCGCCGTAGAAACGGGGCGAAAAGCCTTTGAAGCTGGACTTGGTGCTACCAGCAGTTTTGCCCAAGCCTCTAGCCCGCTTACCGCCTTTTTGGAGCCGGCGGTATGAAGGTAGCACAGGCATTAATGCAGCAAGACTTGTCGCATGTGGCTATGTCGATAAACAGTAAAACAGCGGGCGACGTAGAACGAGCGCTAGGTAAAGATACACTTTCTTTAGACGATTTTATGGCATTAATTTCTCCCGCTGGCGCTAAGTACTTAGAAGCCATGGCCTATCGCGCAAAAACAATTACTCGCCATCGATTTGGCAATACCATGCAGCTGTTTGTACCTTTGTATTTGTCAAACTTGTGTGCCAACGAATGTACCTACTGCGGCTTTACAATGAGCAACAAAATAAAGCGCAAAACCCTGTCTATAAGCGAAGTGTTGACCGAAATTGAAGCCATCAGAGATTTAGGCTTTTCACAGGTATTGCTGGTTACTGGCGAACATGAAACCAAAGTGGGGATGGAATATTTTGAGCAAACACTAAGCGCCATTCGCGAAAAGGTGAGCTACCTTATGATGGAGGTACAACCCTTAAAGCGTGAGCAATATGAAACCTTGAAGCACCTGGGCTTAGACGCGGTGTTAGTGTATCAAGAAACCTACTCACCGCAGCATTACGCTAATTACCACACTCGAGGTAAAAAACAGGACTTCCTATGGCGCTTAGAAGCCAGCGATCGCATAGGGAAAGCCGGCATTGATAAAATAGGCATTGGCGCACTACTGGGTTTAGGCGACTGGCGGGTTGATAGCGCCATGACCGCCCTTCACGGCAAGTTAATACAGCAACACTACTGGCAAAGCCGTGTATCTATTGCTTTTCCGCGCCTTCGTAGCTGTGAAGGTAACAGCACTGGCGGCAACGCCCTCACCAACAGTAAACTCCCTAACGAGCGAGATCTGCTGCAGCTAATATGCGCCCACCGCATTTTTAACCCACAAGCAGAACTCTCGCTGTCTACCCGAGAGTCGGCAGTATTTCGGGATGGCGTAATGCCACTTGGCATAACGTCTATGAGTGCAGCGTCGCAAACACAGCCTGGCGGTTACAGCGCCCCATCGAAGGCACTAAATCAATTCGATATTGACGATAACCGATCTGTATCAGATGTCGTGAGCGCACTTTCAATGAAAGGACTGGAACCCGTATGGAAAGACTGGATGCCGTTTACAGAACGTGTTTAAGCGCAAGAATACCTGTATTTTTCGTTTGAAAACTCGCGCTAAAATAGCGCACTTTTAATGGATTAATCGATTAGTTTTTGTAAGGGAAAATAAGAGAAAATTTGTTTTGCTTTCGTGCAAAACCCTCCGTACAATCCGCCCAAATTTTAGCCAGACACTTTACCTATGCGTCTGGCTTTTTTGTCTCATTTATCTCATATTAGATTTATCAAAACTAAAGGGCAGTGCGTTGGATACCGTTGAATTTATTCAAATTCGTAGATTTATAGTGAAGCTAGGCAAAATGCTGCACAAGTACGGTACCCCTGCGTTCCGTCTTGAAGCTTACCTAGGTGAAGTCGCTAAGTATTTAGGCGTACACGCTTCATTTATTTCAACGCCAACTTCACTGACTTTTGTTATCTGGAGTGACCGTCACGAAGACGAATATAACCATGCTGCGCGTTTGCTTCCTGGCGAATTAGACATGAACGCGTTGTCGCTTACCGATGAACTGGCCAGCGAACTGCTGTCGGGCAAATTAACCTTAAGTGAAGCTGACAAGCGCTTAAATGAAATAGATGCCATGGGCAGCCCTTATGGTAAATGGGTGACAGGCGTTGCCTTTGCTATGGCCACCGGCGCGTTTGCTATGCTAATGGGTGCAAGCTGGAGTGAAATTGGCTGGTCGGGTGCCTTGGGTATAGTGGCTTATCTTTGGACCTTATGGGCACAGCAGTCTAAACGCGTAAACTTGATGCTAGAGCCTGTCACCGCGTTCGTTGGCGGCATTCTTGCCTGTGCTATTGGTCAATACGTTGACCCTGGCATTAACATTCCGCTGGTTGTGCTTTCATCGGTCATTGTATTTGTACCCGGACTAGCGCTGACAATGGGCCTTGCCGAGCTTTCATCGCGAAACATGGTGTCGGGCACGGCTCGTACTATGGACGCCATCATGCAGCTGTTTAAGCTATATTTCGGTGCTTTTTTGGGTGTGTCAGTGGGCTTTAGTGCATTTGGTGAAAACGTGTATACCCCTGCAGAATCGCTGCCTTACTGGGCTACTTGGCTAGCGGTATTCTTGCTGTGTATTGCCCTAGTTGCAATATTCAGAACGCGTATTAAACACATTCCATGGGCATTGGCAGCAGCATTTATTGCCTACAGTGCTACCGCATGGAGCTCTGATTACATGAGCCCTGGGCTGGGCGCGTTCGTGGGTGCGTTTGCATTAGGCATTTTTGCGAATGCGTTCACCCGCATTGCTAACCAACCCGCGACCATTGTGGCTATGCACGGACTTATAGTGCTGGTGCCGGGGTCTAAGACCTATATTGGCTTGAACTCGTTTATGACGGGCCAAGACTTTGTGAAGGCAGACCATTTGGGGCAGGAAGTATTTCTTATCTTTATGTCGCTAGTGGCGGGATTAATCTTTGCTAACGTGGTGGTGCCCACTAAAAAGGCGCTATAACGTAAATACAGTAACCTAAAGAGTTTCGCGCTAGAGCGCGGCTGGTGCAACTAGGCTGCGCAAAATCACTAGCGCAGCCTAACAAGCGGGCAAAAGGCGCTATTTAAGTAACTTGATCAACGCTCGCCCTAAACGGGCGTTGAGCGCGCCCGCAGCAATCGCTTCAGCAGAATTTTCCATAAACTTCGCCGACAAGCTGCCGCCAATTTGATTGGCAACTTCGTCGGTAGCTAAGTCAAACACGCCTTGCGCCGCAATGTTTTGCGCCAACACTTTAAGTAACTTCCAGTTCCCTGCTGTACTTGGCCTTAGTCCATACACGCGGGCCATTCGACGAATGGTACGAAAGCTAATCCATACCACAGCAAAAGTTTGAATAAGATTATTTGGGCTTATAAACGCAAGGCTTCCGGCGGTCACCGATTCTTTATTCAGCACCTTGTGCGCCTTTTCTTGAATCGGTTTTAGTACCGTGTCTTCGTACAGGCCTAATCGTTCTGGGCCTGTCATGTCGTCTTGAAGCTGCTGCTTATAACGGTCGAAACAATGCGCTGCGTAAGACCCTCGCGAAAAGCGTTTGCCGTGCTGGCTTAGCACGCGATCAATTTTCTGTGGCGATGCTTCTGTTCCCGCTGAAGGCTTTTGTTTCGCTGAAGGCTCTTTCTGCGCTGAAGGCTTTGCTCCCTTGCTAGCCAGCAAATCTCGGATAACGCTTGCATCTTCCATTGCCGTATTTACTTGCTTGTAGCCTCTCCACTCTTTAAAACTCAAAAAGCTAAAGCAGCTAACAAACCCAACTAATAGCGCGCCTAGTACACCTGTACCGATGGGGTGTTCAGAAACGTTTGCCGCAAGGGTGGTATAAGCTTCAAATACGAAAAACCCAATTAATGAAACCACGCCAAACCCTAATGTTGCCGCACCTAACGACAGGCCACCTTTTTTTGTATCCACTTCCCATACATCCTCAGTAACTTGTTGCGGAAGTTTGGTTTCAGGCTGCGCTATGTCTAAGGTTTGTGTTTTAATTTTGGTTTTGTACTGCGGTTTTGTTACCGCATCACTTTCACTGTCATTGTTGGGTTTACCATAGCCAGTCGCCGTGTTGCGCTGCGCTTCCTCACCGACACCGCCGTAAATTGCATCGCTTCTAAGCGTAGACTGGCTTGTTTGTTCTGGGCTTTCGTCAAATGTATAAGGTTTATCGCTCATTCTTACTCTCCTTTGCCCAGTAAAAACTGAAGCAATCTATCTACGCCCTTACCCGCTAAAATACGCG
Source organism: Alteromonas sp. AO-Serp (assembly GCF_017849675.1). Taxonomy (NCBI): domain Bacteria; kingdom Pseudomonadati; phylum Pseudomonadota; class Gammaproteobacteria; order Alteromonadales; family Alteromonadaceae; genus Alteromonas; species Alteromonas sp. AO-Serp. Next base: position 36,958 of record NZ_JAFLMX010000013.1, on the reverse strand, counting down.
CCTTAAAATCGCTAGGTACACTCACATCAGGTACTGGAAAGTGGCTACCCTCTTCCATCTCTTTCAAAGTGCTGGGAATAGGTTCGAACGTAGATTCTACATAGCGGCCATCAGTGTCTTTGTAACGAATAGCATCATCATTACTACCTTCATCGGTTACTTGCATGCTAGACACTAAAAAATGCTCGAATTGTATGGGTTTACCGTCAAACCGTGCTCTCGCCCCTTCGGTAATTTGGGTAAGTAAATTAAGTAAGTTAGCGCGCTGACTTACAGGCACTAAATCAGACTTAGTGGCCACAAACGCCACTCTGCCTATTTGTTCTTTTTTCAGCACATTGCGTGAAAACCACGTGCTTTGCCCGTACACAAAGGTGTCGGCCAGATGACTCAGAGTTTCTTTTAACTGATACAAATGCTGTCTGCTGTGGTTAAGCCCTTCAAACAAATCGACTAGAATAATCTGCTTGTCGGTTTCTTTGAAAATGGACTGCTTCAGCGGCGTTAACCACCCACTTTGGAATTTAGCAAAGTGCTTGTCGAATATTTTAAACCAAGGATGTGATACATCGCTGGTGATGCTAGACGGAAGCGGCGTAAAACCAAAGGCCTGCCAATCGAAGTCGCTCGATTCCAATAAAAAACTGCCCGGCTGAAGAAGAGATATGCCGTTGGCCTTCGCGTCTACTAAATAATCGCGATAGGCATTAACCAGCAGCTGAATACGCTGTTCGGTTGGCTCTTGCTCAAAATCAAACTGATTAACGAACGCTTTCCACTGGTTGGCAAAATACTGCTGCGGCCCACTACTAAGCTGAGCCCACGCAGAGTCTGACCAATGAGCATAGGTTTTACTTAGCATGGGAATGTCGGTCACCCATTCTCCAGGGTAATCGATAAACTCAAACACCACATCGCTATGAGGCAGTACATGACGCTTCAATGAGGCGGTTTCTTTTAAACGCACCACCAGCTTAAAACCGAATGCTTCTTCGGTGGCTTTAGGCCATTGGCCGTTTTCAAGATCAGCAATGTTCTGTATATGCGGGAACGGTTTGTAGCCTTCAATGGGCTCTATGCGCATATCAAGCACTTGGGATGGCGGCAAATAACGTAGCAAAGGCAAACACGCATAGCCCTCTTCACTGCGGCTTTTCAGCATAGTGATAAGGCTGGTGAACAGCATAGATTTACCGCTTCGACTTAGCCCAGTAATGGTGAATCTGTGAGTTTCTTTGTTAAACACACTGCTAAGTTTGTCGCCAGTTAGCGACGCCATTGCCCGAGTCTTGTCAAAAAGCGTAGCGATATTTTTTTGCATTATTTTGTTTGTATTCTGCCTTTGCAGTTCCTATTCCCTTAAACCTAAACCTTTAAAAATAATACCCAGAGAGTGCGGCCTATACATTATTGCCCTCTCGTTATTATAGATATGCCTATAGGATTAATGTGGTTATTAAGGGGGAAAAGCAAGGGCAGTGCCAGCTAAACACGCCGCTTCGTAAATAAGTAACGCTAACGACGGCTAATAAACTAATGCTCGCGAGTCTTATTGAATAGCTTTTTCTTTATGCGATTTTTACTGGAATGCCAGTGATTCTTAGGTTTGCGCGGCGCGTTTTCAATAACGTGTTCAAAATCGATATCCGACTTTTTGGTGGGCGGAACGTGAGCACAAAAGAATGTATCAATATGTGACTGGGCCAGCTTCTTTAAGCTTTCGCGGTATTGGTTTGGGTGACATAACGGATATGGCGGTACTAGTTCACCTTTCACCTGTACCAATACATCGGCAATGTAAGCCTGCTGCGTGGGAATGTGCTTTAGCGTTAAATCGTGGTCGGTATGGCCCGGCGTGTACATAACCTGCCAGTCAGGAAAACCGGGCAGTAACTGATTGTCGGCAAGCGTCATGTCTGGCGCTAGTATTGGGTTGTACCAAATGGGCATTCTTGGCTTGCCAATACGATTGGCCACCCACCAGGTTAGCAACAAATCTATGCCGTGAGCAGTACGCCCAGCAAACCCAGCATACCAATTAATCGCTTTGGGATGAGATGCCACCTGCGCACCTGTACGTTCACGTAGTTTAATGGCGCCTCCGGCGTGATCTGGATGCATATGTGTAACCACAATCAGCTTTAAGTCACTTAACGGACGACCTAAGGTTTGCGTAATGTATCGACACACGTTGTCTACATCGGCGCGGCTACAGCCATCAAGCAATAGCAACCCCTTGCTGTCTTCAACAAGATAAATATGCTGTATGTAGCCTGCAAGTGTGTGAATATTCATTACTGCTTCCTTTTCACCAAAACACGCGCCAACCGTGGTATCTGACATACCTCATGTACGCTAGCACTAAACCCCGCTAATCGCTGGCAAAGTGTGAGCTGCGTGATAATGCCTATAGCGCTGAATCCTATCAGAACCTATCTGGTAAGACCAGATTCAGCGAACAAGTGTAGCATTAAATTGCGTAACCACATTAGCCCGGGCTCACCTTCCTGCTGGCTATGCCAGTAAAGGTGTGTTTCCAACGCGGGAAGCTGATACGGCAGTTTGGTGCTAATCAAGTTATCATCGCTTACCGCATCGGCCACAGAACCTGGCAAGGTTAACAAAGCGTTAGTGCTAGCCACCACATCTGCCGCGGCGCGATAGTTTTGGCAACGCCATAATGAAGGACGGCTTATGCCTAGTTGCTGCAGCGCAATTTCTTCTACCGACGCCCCTTTTGCCCGGTTCGACACCGTTATATGGCGTGCCGCCACATACTTCTTCTTATCTATATTTTGTGCCAACGGGTTTTGCTTATTCATAAGCACCTTGTAGGTGTCGCGGCGCAATAGTGAGTGAGAGATGGGCGCAGCAACAGCGCGACCAATATCAATAACAAGGTGGAGGTTTCGATTTGTTAAGTCTGCCAGCATTGTATCTCGATGTAAGCGAGTGCTTACTATTTCGACATTAGGTGCTTGTTTTTCAAGGGTTGAAAGCAGGACAGGTAAAACGCCTAATTCAAGAGACTCTTGCATGGCAATAACAAAGCGCTGATGGCTGTGTAACGGGTCGAAGTCGGCAAACTCCCCCAATGCTTTTCGAATATCGCTTAAGGCTTTTAGAATAGCGGGCGCTAACCGTTCGCAGGCCGCAGTAGGCAACATGCTTTGCTTTTCTTTAACAAAAAGTGGATCGCCCAAAATATCCCTAAACCTGCGCATGGCATGGCTAACGGCCGATGGCGTAATGTGAAGCGCTTCAGCTACGCGGGTCATATTCCTATGCTGCCAAAGCGCTTCAAAAACCTTTAGCAGATTTAGATCCAACTTCTCGAATTGTCTATTTTCGAACATTGCCACCACCATGAATGAGATTCACACCATTTAAGGATTATATTTCATTTCATTCACTTAACAACTTTGTCTACTATGCGTTTAACGAACAGTTATCGCACGCTTTAGAGACAGTCCCTGCATTTTAACTTGCGGCGCCCCAAGTGCGAGATGCGAAGCAAATACTCTCTATATTTAATTAGTACAAATTCAACGAATGTAAAAAGGTGCCCTATGGATTTTTCACATAACGACAAAACCAAAGCCTTACTAGAGAAGCTCGATAATTTTATAGCCGAGCATATAGCGCCAATTGAAGATGAAGTTTACGACTTTCACCACAAAGAGAATAATCACGGCGACTGGAAAAGCTGGAAGCTGCACCCTGGAACTGAAGCGCTTAAAGCTAAAGCGCGCGAAGCAGGGTTAGCCAATCTGTTTTTGCCCGATGCCGAGCTAGGCCAGGGCCTTACCACACTTGAATATGCGCCTATGGCAGAGCGCATGGGCAAATATCTCTTTGCACCAGAGATTTTTAACTGCAATGCGCCTGATACCGGCAATATGGAAGTGCTCTATCACTTCGGTAGCGACGCTCAAAAAGAGAAATGGCTTAAACCATTGCTAGCAGGTGAAATACGCTCGGTGTTTGGTATGACAGAGCCTGATGTTGCTTCGTCTGACGCCACCAATATGGCCGCCACCATTATTGAAGATGGCGATGACGTAGTCATTAATGGTAAAAAGTGGTGGTCGACAGGGTTAGGCCATCCTAACGCTGCTATAACCATATTCATGGGCTTATCTAACCCCGATAACGACAAGCACAGTCGCCACAGTATGGTCGTAGTGCCGCTTGATACACCAGGGATCACCATTAAGCGCATGCTAGATGCCTACGGCGATTACGATGCGCCTTACGGCCACGGGGAGATGCATTTCGATAATGTGCGCGTGAGCAAAGACAACCTAATTATGGGTTTAGGCAAAGGCTTTGCTATTGCACAAGGGCGCTTGGGCCCGGGCCGTATTCACCACTGCATGCGCGCTATCGGCATGGCAGAAAAAGCGCTAGAGCTTGCACTTAAACGCGGTCACGAACGGGTTGCGTTTGGTAAACCAATCATACGCTTAGGTGGCAACTTAGAACGCGTAGCCGATGCACGCATGGCTATTGAGCAAGCGCGTTTACTCACGCTCCACGCCGCTTGGAAAATTGACAACTTAGGCGTAAAGCACGCTATGACCGAAATCTCAGCCATTAAAGTGGTGGTGCCGAATATGCTACAAAGCGTGGTGGATATGGCACTACAAATTCACGGCGGTGCGGGTATGTGTAGCGACTTCCCACTGGCGCGATTTGCCGCTGGTGCAAGAGCCCTTCGGTTAGCTGATGGCCCTGACGAAGTGCATAAAGGCATGGTGTCACGACTAGAGCTTAAAAAGTATCAGTAGTTATAATTGATACAAAAAATGCGGCTTCATTAAGCCGCATTTTTTATAGGTTAAACAGCTGCACCAAACAGCGCTAGTTGCCTTCTTCCCGCTGCTTTATTTTACGGTGAATAGCATCAAGCTTTTTGAAGCTTTCCCATAACTCTGGATGTGTTGCGATTAATGCTGCGACATGGTCATGATTTTCTTCACGCGTATTTTTGGTAAGAAATTTAATGTCGTCATCATGAGGTAATAGACCAAAGTTGATGTACGTATTATCGCTAGTCGACGTGTTGCTGGCTTTTTGCATCATCATAGCCCTGTAAGACTTCAAATACCTAGGCTCGCAATGCTTACGCACAATTTGGCTGCCGGTGGGCTTACTGCGATGACATATCATGTCAAACTTAGCTACGTTATTAATTTCGTTGTAGAGTTCCAAAAAAGCAAAGCGCTCTTGCTCAAAAGCTGTTACGAGTTGAGGCGTTGTTTTCTGCCCCACAACATTAATTCGCTCTACCTTCTGCTTATCTAACTGGGCCATTGCGTGGCCACTGGTTAGCGAAAAAAGCGCTAAAGCAGCGCTTAGTGCGAAATATTTTTTGAGAATACGGTTCATTTTAATTCCTGTGATTTTCATGAATTAATCTTCGTAAACTTCTTCTTTACGCTGCTCAATGCGCTGGTGAATAGCGTCTAGTTTAGTAAAGCTATCAAATAGTTCTGGATGGGTGGCAATCAACGCTGCAACATGCTCGAAAGCATCTTCTCTCGTGTCGTTAGTAAGAAAGCGAATATGGTCATCGCTGGGTAAGCGGTTAAAATCAATTCCCGGGCCAGTAGACGAGACTTGCATCATCATTGAACGAAAGTCTTTCACATAACGCGGTTCGCAACTTTTACGGGCAATTTGGCTTCCAATTGGCTTGTGGTATTTACAGATTACGTCGAACTTTGCGACCTCATTAATGCTGTTATACAACTCTAGGAACTCGAAACGCTGCTTGTCGAATGCACGCTTCAGTTGGGGAGAAGTTTTCTCACCCACTACGTCGATTGTTTCGTAGCTTTGTTTATCGGTCTGTGCGGCGAGGTGGCCGCCAAGAAAAACACCTAACGTTAGTACTGACAACTTAACGGCATTTGGGAACACTTTGTTTAAGTGTTTATTCATTTGAAACTCCATCTTCTGAACGTTTTAAAACAATAGCAACTGGTCTAATTTTAATCAATTAATAAAAATTTAAATTAAGAGTCTAGGAAAACTGTTTCATTAAAGAAGGATCACAAACAAAAAATGCGGCCTAAGCCGCATTTTTGTCATTCATGTTTTGGTTCATATTAGAACGTATATGATGCACTCAACTGAGCGTTGATCCCCGCACCGTAGTAACCAACCGTATGTAGGCTGTTAATGTACTTCTTGTCGAAGATATTGTTGATGTTCATGCGAACGGTGAAATCTTCTGTAAACGCATGTGAAGCATAAACGTTGCCTAAGAAGTAAGCGCCCTGCTTAACATTGTAGTCAACGTTGCTAATTTCAGACTGCCATCTACCGCCAAAACCTACTTCAATTTCTGGCGCTTGCGGTACGGTGTAACCTAGTTGGAACGTCACTACATCACGTGGTGCCCATAGGTTAGCGTCGTTACCTTGCTCGTCTTCTACATCAATGTTGGTGTAAGACGCGTTAATGCGTAGATCATCAGTTAACTGACCCGCTAGCTCAATCTCAAAACCATCAGACTCTACCGATACGCCTTTGTAGTAGTACTGAAGAGTTTCAGGGTTAGTACCTGCATATGCTGCCAAGTTATCTTGTTCAGCGGTGAAGTAAGCGAAAGTTGTTAGTAGTCTGTCGTCGAACCACTGTGCCTTGAAGCCCGCTTCAAAGTTCTTACCCTTAGTTGGGTCAAGGTATTGGCCGTTTACGTCATACTGTTCTTGTGGCTGGTACACGTCAGAGTAGCTCACGTAAGCATTAACATCTTCTGTCACCGCGTAAGTCGCACCAACATAAGGGCTGGCTTCGCTTTCTGAGTTATCTATAACCGCGCCTGCGTTTTGGCCAGTACGCTCGAAGTCGATCGCGTTAAAACCAGCAATGATGTGCATTGCGTCTGTTACGCTGAATCGAGCAGAGCCGAAATAACGTGTTAGTGTTTGCTCAATATTTGAGTACTCAGACACACCTAACCACTCTGGCTCAGCAATCGCATCCAAGCCGTATGGGAATGCTGGTGTTGGGCCGTATGCAGGAGTAGTAGCGTAGTCAAACGCATGAACAAAAGACACGTCGTCGCTAGTAGCGTGACTTACACCAAAGTTAACTTCATGGCTGCGACCAAACAGCTCGAAATCACCGAATACACGGCCTTCTAACAGGTGAGAGTCAATTTCAGAATCGTAGCGACCTGGCCAGCCAACTAAACCAAGGCCAGTCTCTTTATCAATGGCACCGTAAGCATAAAACAGCTTACTTTCATCTTCGTAACCACGGAAGTTATAGCTAAGTAGCAATTGCCAATCGTTGTCGAATTCATAGTCTAGTTCAACAAAGGCGTTAGTGGTTTCAGTATCCCACTTGGTCCATTCTTGCGTAGTGGTGTCATTAATATCCCACTCAGCTTGCGTACCGTCGGTATAGTTGAATACTAGCCCGCCCCACGTGTTGCCGTCGGTATTGGCATCTTGGTATGACAAACCGAAGGTTATCGTAGCGTTATCAGTTAGCTGTCCATCAATAACGCCGTATACAAAGCCGCGATCGTTTTCTAAACCATCTAGGTGAGACTCTTTATCTTCAAAGCTACCTACTACACGCGCCGCCCAGCTGCCGTCTTCTGTAAGCAGCATAGAGTAATCGCCTTGAACGCGCTTGAAGTTGTAAGAGCCAATGCTTGCACCCACTTCGCCGCCTTCTTCGTTAGTAGGACGCTTGCGCACATAGTTGATGGTGCCTGACGCGTTACCTACACCAGTAAGCAGGCCGTTCGCACCACGAATAACTTCAATTTCTTCGTAGCCGTAAGCTTCAACCGAACCGGTAACAATACCCCAGTCGTTAGGCAGGCCTACACCATCAATTTGGGTGTTTTTAATTTCAAAACCACGTGCGGTGTAGTTAGTACGGTTAGTTTCCCACTCTTCTACGTTAATACCTGGTGCTAGCTTTAGTGCGTCGTTAATGTTGAACGCACCAAACGACTGCATAAGGTCTTCAGAAAGAATACTGATAGACTGAGGCGTTTCACTGATTTCCATGGTTAAGCCAGTTGCACCGCGGCTAACACGGTTTTGGCGAACACCTACAATACGAATTTTTTCTACGTCTGCTTCTTTAACTTCTACTGTATCGCTTTGAGTTGTTTGCGCATTTACCGACAAAGCAAACGCGATAGGCGTTAGTGCAAATAAACTGCTTAGTTTCATGGTTTTCTCTGTTATTTGGTTATGAAGGGTTAAGAACTTTACGGCGGGGGAGTATAAGATAAATTAAAGCTAATTTAAATGATAATTATTGCTATTTAAGTTTCTAAAAAGAGATTTTACAAAATGGTAAAGGTCGTCTTTCCAATACACTTGAGCGGATAAAGGCAAGTGGGCAGAGTTTGTAAAACTTATGGGTGGCGTGTTTTGTGAGCTCAATGACCAAGCTATTCGCCCTCTTTACAAAGAAAAGCTTGATACAGAAACAGGTGAACTTAAACAAAGTTACTTTGACGGAGAGGTTTCAATTTCGCTTCGAGGAATAAAGCTAGGTGAAAAAGAAGTTATTACTAGAATTCACGAATGGCGCTTGGAAAACAGTGGTACTAGAGCCGCATAGCGGCTCAAATGCTTTTACTTGGAGTTCTGTAAATAAGTGTACTAAGTATCTAGCACTTTATATTCGTGATGTGTTCTGATCACCTCTGTTTTCTCAAAGCTATCAAAATAAACGATGTCCTCGCTCTTTTCGCAAAAGAAAACTAAATTTTTCTTATCGGTAAAAGAACTAGAGAAAATTATCCCGTCGAATAAATTTTGGGACTTGATGAATTCACAAAAAAATTGTGTGGGTAGATAGTTGAGGTGTCTCGATTCAGCCACAGGAATAGATAACTCTTCTGATAACCGCTCCAAAAGGACAATCAGTTCAAGTGCTAATTTAGAATCACTATCAGCGAACTGAAACGCACTAAACATTTTTCTAGGACACGTTAGGTCAAGTAATTTTAAGCTTTTAGATGTGATTAACTTAGCAATAAATACAATACTTCCAGTGCTGGGCCTTACTTCAGTAACCGCTGTAACTTTATCATCTGCACAGTACAAATAGGATATCCCAACTGGATTGGCTCTCCCATCACTCGCCACTGAGGCAGGTGGTTTATCTAAATCTCTCGGAAAGTCTTCCACATTACTTAAAATTCTTGCTCTGTAGAGTGGGTAATCTATAGGAAGTTTCGAAGATAGTTGCGAAAGTATAGCTTCAAATATCCGTAACTCGCTTGATTTAACTCTACGAAATAAATTTGATAACACTTCAGTGTTAGGGAAAAACCGGTTTCGCTCTATCAGTTCTATTCGTAATTCGTTCCAATCATCACAGAAACGCAAGTTGTCCGTTGCAATCACATATTTTTCATTTTCACCATCAACGAGAATATTAGCTAGCAACCGGTTAATATTTCTTACATTATCACTGTCAAATACTTGAAATTCATATTGAAAACAATCAGCTAATGATTTCCCGTCATCTGAAACTTTGAAAATTTCATCTTTAAGGAACTCGAACTTTTCTCCTAGTTGACTAGGTTCGATTAACGGCGCGTGTCTGCCACAAAAATCGCAATCGCCATCACCTATCGTATTTCTTTGAATAAAATCTCTAAGATCGCTATCCCAAAAGCAGTCCTTGCAACAATGCATCTTCTAGACCTCAGCGATATACTTAGAAATTATTTCTACATGATGACTCACCGATAGTTTTTTAACTGCCCCTAATCCCGGAAAATGTCTGGAATCATAAAGCTTTCTGAACTCGGATATCGCCGATGTTTCGGAAATTTCATTTTCTTCCCTATTCAAAAATTCAATAAGTTTTTCTAGTGCTTCAAAGAACTTACCTGCGGGATCGGCGTAAGAGCCATTATTTTCTGAACAAAAGTGATTAACAACAATCTGTGTCTGGGGAGAAAATATACTCTTTCTGTTTTCAATAATTTGGCTTAAATGCAGAGCTACGACATAAGCAGGGCCACCGCCTTCAGAAAAGAGGTTCCCAGTAATTGTATAGTCACCAAAACCTGCTAAGCCTAAGCTTTTATAATCGCTGATAGCAGAGCTGAAGGTTGTCATTTTAGGGTAATCAGCGTTCTTTATCTTTTTATCAAATCCATCTTCGATTACTACGACAGGCACTTTTAGCGAGGCTGCTGCTTGACTGGCAACACTGGACTTATCCTCGAGTAAAACTAGTTCGACGTTTCGCAGTTCTTCAAATATTGATTCATCAGATATATCTTTAACATATAGAACATACGGACTTTCTTCTATGTGTTTTCGAGCCAAGTGATAATTTTCAAGAGTGTGGTAGCTATCGAACACAATGCAAGGAGTAAAATCAACTGAAGCTTCAAGGAGTGACTTCATTACCTCGTCGTATACTTCTTCCTCGCCTAGTTCAGAATTAATTATAATGATTGGCGTAATCCCGCCATTATTAAGTTCAGAGATAGTTTTAATGAATGGATTCGAAATGGTTTTTACCGGCTCAATTACCGGGGTAAACCATTTATGGAGTCCAAGTTTCGACAGTTCCCTGAGCGCTATAAGTTCAAACTGTTTTCCTCTTAACACAGGAAAATACATAATTACCTACCTTGGTAAACTTAAATCTGAGTAGCCAATGCCTCTATGACTTTCATTTGCTTTCTTTTTGACAACTTATGACGGACAGCTCTTCCAGAAAGCTCAAACGGTAACCGAACCAATAGTTTATTGTTATCTATACCACGTTTTTTTAGAGCACTTAATGCTATGCTTTTAAGTTCATATCTAGAAATATTCGAGAGAAGCTCTTCGCATACTCTAAATAGTTGAGTGTTGGGAACTTCATCTATGGCGGTACCATACTCCCTAGCAACGTCTTTCAACTCGTTGGAGTTAAGAAGAGATAGAACCTTTGCTGGAGAGTATATTGGTTCAAACAGCTTAGAATCTCTTACTATTGAAAATTGGCCGCGCTTTGTCAGAACTTTTATACCAAAAGATTCATCGATATTTTTCTTAAAGTAGTCAGCTTTGCTCTCTGGCCCGACAACGAACACTTTATCAGAGTATTTTGCATAGTCTTCTAGTTGCTTTCTAACCCTGTCCAAATTATCAAACTCTGATTTTATTTCGTAACTAGTTGCAATTCCATTCACTACAAAGGCATCAACTTTTGAACTACCAAGCTTCAGTTCAGAGAGCAGTCCTGCCGTATTCGGTGAATGCTTCCCTAGTACAACTTTTTTGTATAGCATGCACTTGTAAATGTATTCACTTTGGTAGTTTTTATTCAGATATTCAAAAGCTTTTTCGTACAAATGTCGAATTTCAACACTGCTGGATTCGTCGAAGCCGAGTGCTTTCTTTAATACTAGCAGGCTCGCTAAATTTCCCTCTACCAAGTCACCAAATGACGAAGAACTAAACGCTTTTGAAATATGCTTTAGCTCGATAGTACTTTTCATTTGAACCCTTCTCCGTTATTTGCCTAAATCTAGCAGCAACACCTTTTCAGTTCAATCCTACCGATACACATTTGCTACATATTTTAATAAGAGATTTCAAGACAAAAAGAACCACGCCAAACCCCTTTAAAAATAAAGGATATGACAGAAAAACAACACAAGACCTTTGCCTCCGGAGTGAAAAGCCATTGCTCAGCTTTTCATGGGTTAACTCTCAATCGCCCTATCAAGGCTTTCATCATTGTCGAAATAAAGCTGGCTCAGCCGGCTTTTCTTTAATTGGTATGTCGCACTGGCAAGGCTAGCGCTTCTTTAAAGCTACTAAATTCTTCATCGGACACCTCGCGCTATGGTTTTGCCACCCGCTTTTTTTAACACGCTAATTATTAGCGCTAATTGAGTTTATAATACCGGTTAAACATTTTTTGAATTACATCGACCAACTTGAGTAAAACATGGCCCATAAAGTACGTTATAAGTTTAAAGGTGTGGCAAAAGAGATAAACTTTTCTTACAGCCGCCATCAAAATATGCATGAAGCCGTGGCCGAAGCTGAGGGAATAGACCTTTCCCAGTTCCTGCAAACTGAACAGCAACTTGCCGCTATCAGTAAAGACAAAAAAACCGTAAGAAACTTCAGAGATACCGAAGTTGCAAAAATGGGGTTTTCTGATTTGTATTTTTTAAAAAACGGGCAAGAATGATGGTTGCGCCCTTTCAACACATACTAGGCCTTTGAACTACTTTGCTTTTGGGGATTAACGGCCAAACCTTAAAAAAAATGAAGGGCCCGATAGTGTTCGAACCTCTGACTCCGAAGTGCAAAGCTACCAATCAGCGCTTTATGGGTTACCCTCAACCAACCCATGAAAAACCTCAATCGCCCTATCAAAGCTTTCGTCATTATCGAAATAAAGCTGGCTTAGTCGGCTTTTCTTGATTTTGTAGGTAGCGCTGGCAAAGGCTAGCGCTTCTCTAAAACTGCTAAATTCTTCATTGAATACAGTGAATACCTCGCGCTGAGGTTTTGCTACCCGCGTAATACTCCCATTCACTTCATAATCGAACCCTGCAAATTGAAGGCGGGAAAGGGTTTCTTTGCCTAATCGCATGCCGCCTTTTAGGCTTATTTGAAATGCCGCGTCCATTTCTTCAATCTCTTCCATGCTCCAGTGGTTAAATACCCGAATGGCCTTTTTGTACTTTTCCGCCAACCGCTTTTTTAACACCGTTATTCTGGGTTCTAGCGTGGCGTTGTTTTCATTTTTTAAAAGATCAGTGCATTCGTTGCATGCAGGCACGGAAATAAAGTCGGCCTGTAGATGTCCGTCTTGCCAGTCGTGAATGAATTTTATGGGTGGAATAAAGTCTTGCCGTGCAGCTTCGCAGCCGCAGTAAATGCAGCGATTAAAATCAGCCGAATGTACCGCGTTTAGTGGCTGATAGAATTTCTGATAATTCTTAACTGACATTCTGCTACATACGTAAAGTTGAAAGGGTGCAAACGGTGATTACAGTACCACAGTCGCTTTTTTAGGGTACGCTAATTGTGCTCAGCTAATACAAACGCCGCCCTTGTGCGGCGTTTGTTTCATTCAGATACGATAAAAGCTACAACCGCGACGGTCTGCTGTGCGGGTCGCCCTCAACGTGGCCTTTTGGCGGTCTTTGTTTAGGCTTTGCGGCAATAGGCGTTTCGCCATCACTCTCTTCGCCTTCTTCATCAATATCCCATGTACCTTCTTCGCTCCACGGGTCGTCGTCGGGGAATTCCCCTATATTGATTTCTTTTACCGAGTAATCGGGCTGGTAACGCATGTCGTAATTGGCCGCCCGCACTATGGCAATACATAACATTAAGGCCACAGCTAATAGCGGAACGCCCCCTATTATCGACGCCGTTTGAAGCGTTTCTAATCCACCTACAAACATAAGCACTATAGGCATAAACGATAACGCGAAAGCCCAGAACAAACGGTTCCACCGCAATGGCTCTTCGTCTACTTCTTTTTGCACTACAGCTGCCAGAATGTAAGAAATGGAGTCGAAGGTAGTTGCGGTAAAGATTAGCGCTAACAAGGTGAATACAAAAATGACTATGTAGTCCAATGGCAGCGTGTGTAGCATGGCGAAAATCGCGGCCGTAGGGCTTTCTTGGTTAAGAATACTCACCACGTCTAGTTCACCCGAAAGCTGCAAATACAAGCCATAATTCCCCATTACCATGAAGAATAAAAAGCAGCCCATGGTGCCGAAGAACATTGAGCCCGCCACCATAGTACGAATGGTGCGCCCCCTTGAAATGCGCGCGATAAAAAGCCCTACGCTTGGTGCAAATACCAACCACCATGCCCAGTAGAATATGGTCCAGTCTTGAGGGAAATGCGTGTTTTGAAAACCATTAAATTCGGCAAAAGGCTCTAGCCAGGTAGCCATTTTAATAATGTTGCTAAGTACTCGGCCCAAAGCATCTAGGCCGGTATTGGCCATAAACAACGTAGGTCCCACAACAAATATAAATAGTAGCAACCCTATGGCCAGCCAAAAGTTAATGTCTGACAGCAGCTTAATGCCCTTCTTTAAACCTACATACGCGCTGTAACCAAAGATAGCTGTACAGGTTACTAGCACCAGAACTTGGGTAGTAAGCGATTTAGGCACGCCGAATAGTTCGTGCACCCCTTCGTTGATCATAGGCGCAGCCAAACCTAACGTGGTCGCCCCGCCGCCTAACATTCCAAAGATAAAGCTGATGTCGATAATTTTACCCAGCCAGCCGTGAGCCATTTTCTCGCCAATAACCGGCATAAGGGCTTCAGATATTTTAAGTACGCTGTGATTGCGCACGTAGTAGAAGTACGCAATAGGTACGGCGGGAATGAGGTAAATTGCCCAGGCAAGCGGGCCCCAGTGGAAAATACCGTAGGCTGCAGCCCATTTAGCGGCTTCTGGGGTTTCACCTTCTATGTGAAACGGTGGCGCTTGGTAGTAATACACCCATTCAATCATGGACCAATACAAAATAGACGCGCCAATGCCTGCACAAAACAGCATGGCAGCCCATGATACTGGCGAGAACTCGGGCTTCTCTTCCGGGTCGCCTAGTTTTATTTGCCCGATGTCGCTGAACATGATGTAAACCATGAACCCACCAGCGCCAACACCAAGCAAGAGATATAAAACACCAAGTTTACTGGTTACGAAGTCTTTTGCGGCTGCCACCCACTGTGCGCCTTGGTCCGGCCAAATAATTAGGGGAATGGTGACAGAGAGAAGAAGAATTAGAGAGCCAAAAAAAGTGGGCTTGTCGATTACGCTAAACGCGCCTTCCTGTTTAATAATGGCCTTGGAGGAGGCCGCATCTCGGGTATTACTACTCATACACGATCCTTTGTTTTGTTTTTATAGATGCCTTATACGTTTGGCTTTAAACGGGCGATCTTAAAAAACAGTTTATCAGAATTGTGTTAGCTAATGGGTTGCTTCAAATCGATGTGCGTTTATTCATTCGTGCTTTGGTTGTTAGCATGCCCATGCCCAATGCGGCCATAGATACCGCAATAACGCCGTTTAGATAGTTGAAGAACGCATAGGGCACGTAATCGAGCACGTTAACGCCCAGGGTGGCAGAGTAAAACGCACCAGCCGTTGTCCACGGAATAAGGCCTGTGGTCATAGTGGCACCTTCTTCTACCGACCGAGATAGCACAGCGGGGTCAAGGTTCTGCTGTTCATATTTCGGTTTAAACAGCTGGCAATTCAAAATGATAGAGATATAGGCCTCGCCCATGGCCACATTGCCTAGAAAACCAGACGCAATGGTCACGGCAATTAGGGTTGCTGTGCGTTTTACCCGTTCAATAATGCCTGTCAGTAACGCAGCTAGAAAGCCTGCACCGTGCAGTATGCCACCCAATGCGATTGCCATTAAGGCGAGGAGCAACGTTCAGCTCATACTGCTGATGCCGCCTCGTCCTAGTAAGGCATCTAAATTTGCGATACCCGTATTTTGAGGGGTGTTTTCCCACAATGCGTTAAGCACGCTGATGGTATTAGTATCTTGATAGAAAATGGCGATGATAACGGCCAGCAAAACACTGCACGACATGGTTACTTCAGCCGGCACCTTCTTGATACTCATTACCGTAAGCAACAACAGCGGCAACAGTGTTATATAGGGTGCAAGGTTATAGTGACTGGCGAGTGCAGCTTTTATTTCAGTTATTTCGTCAACATTTAAGTTTTGGTCTGCATAGCTAAAGCCTATTACCAAGAAAATTACAAAAGTTAGAAGAAAGCTAGGTAGTGTAGTTAGCAGCATGGCGTACATATGCCGATACAGGTTGGTACCCGCGCTCATGGATGCGAGGTTGGTGGTATCAGACACCGGGGACATTTTATCGCCAAACGTCGCACCACATACCACCATGCCTGCCACAATGGGCAGTGGTATGTTCATGGCAGCGCCAATACCCATCAGCACTACACCCATAGTGCCCACCGTACCCCACGATGTGCCTGTAGCTACCGACATTACCGCACACAAAATTAATCCCACCGCCAGGAAGATACTGGGGCTTAGCCAGCTTAAACCGTAATAAATTAGCGTTGAGATAGTGCCGCTTTGCATAAAGCTGGCGATAACCATACCAATGAGGATAAAAATATAGATTGCTGGCATGGCTCGGGTTAATGCGCTGGTCATTAAATCGCGGATTTGCAGGTACGTGTACCCCAAGCTAAAGGCATTGATACCAGCCCATAGCAAACACAGAAATAGTAATGCATGCAGGCTAATGCCCAGGCCAAATAATCCGCCTGCTATCAGTGCGACAATAACACCAAAACAAAGTAGTGACTGAGTAAAGCTTGGGCGTTGAATAGACTGCGGCGACATTATAGGCACGTTGATACGCTTAAAAATGAACTAGTGAAAAACAGTATAACGACTTTGCTATGCGTTGGAATGACTTTGATGTTGCATTGGATTGGACGTTAGAGTTGCAGCCACGTCTGAGGTAGGCGTGCCCGATTCTGATATAGAAAGGCTGAAGAGGATTATTCCTTCATAGGTCACTAGAAAAGGAAATGGCCCGCCCTAGAGGATTCGAACCTCTGACCTCGGCCTCCGGAGGGGCAATGTCGGAGGCTGAAAATAAAGCGAATAATCCTTCCAGACCTTGAAACATATACGTTTCGCACTAATCAGAGTTAATTCAAGTTAATCTAAACTAACACAATCAGTGTCCCAATGATGTCCCATTAGCGTTTAAATTTCAATCCGTAAAAAATTAGATTTGCACTCGTGTTTGACGGCGGTACTTATCAGTCGGGAGACACAAGTGAGTGCGCAAAAAATGGTAGAGGGCCAAATGTCTTCACATTTTGAAATGCTTTTCTAATTTGCCAACCTGAAAGACTCAACTTCTCATTCTTTACAGTATTATCTTTTACAAACCACCCTTTGTTATTGATAAGATACTCAGACCGCAATATCTGCAGGACTTTTGCTTTGTAGCATATATTTGCCAGATAGTTATCTTCTCCAAAGTAGCAAGCTCTTATGTACGCATAACTAAGTAGTATCGGGGCGGCACTTCTCAATGGCAGTATCTGCTTTTCGATACCTGGTATTTCACTAACTTTTTTACTGCTATCAGTCACATCCATCGGATACTGAAAACTTCGCCATTCATTTTTTGGGAACAATAAGTTAATTGCTTGATCTAATCCATCCATCATCTTTAACCCACCACCAAAGATTGCTGTTATCCCGCTAATTTCCAGTACGTGTTTTACTTCGTCCTTGATGTGGGTATATTTTGCGTGAATTGAGTCTAAAGCTGCAACTATTGACTCCTGAAGTGCGCTTGAGGCATGAAGCAGCGATTCGGCATACATCACGTTGAACAGGTGATAAGGTCCGTTTTCGAAAGCATTTCGAACACCGGTTAGTTCACTATCCATAAGATTCACATGGGAGGCGCCAAATTGACGCGAGCCACTGAGAGCCTTTTTCATTAATTCCTCCCAGTCTGTGCGTTCATTCATATTGGTTAGCTTTTGCAACACGTAAGGCATTCCATATTTCCCTTGTCCTCTTTCTGGACGCTCAGTGGCGCGAAGAAGCCCTTCAATTTGAAGAGTATGCTCACTCGATTTTCTCTGGTATTGAGCTGGATAAAATTTCTTAGGATCCAAACTGTTCAGTTTAGCTTCTTCGCGCTCCATTTCCTGTGTCAGCAACTCATTTCTAATAAACCAGAATAGATATTGCGACCTCAATTTTACAAAAAATTTATCTGAATACATATTCAAGCCCAAATGTCAAAGGCAAAAAAAGAAGCTTTTTCGACCATCACTAATTCTATCCTGATAGCAATAATTGCTGCAACTCTTCAACAGGAGGCAATTATGAAAGAGTTTAAGTTAATAACAGCTCACGAGCTGGCAGAGATTATAAGGAAAAGTGTTCCTTCAATTTACAACGCTGTAAGCGAAGGCTTTGAAGGAGAAAAAATACCCATCAGCGTCAAAATTGGCAGAAAACGCTTGTGGCTAATGTCCGATGTGCAGGAGTGGATAGAGAATCTACCGCGTACATCGGTCTCAACATCTTCTCGAGTAATCGAAAAGAAAAAACCAAAACTGAATGAAATTTAAACAACACAAGGAACGTAACGATGAAAGACTTTTTCAAAAACCTGCTGCGTAGCAGTAACGCTTTTTCTACACAAACAAACGAAACACATGATAATCAGAGCCCTTTTCCAGAGGAACCGCCTTATCAACTGCCTGATGATGATGATTTGGACTGGGATTTGCCGGACGTACCTGACGACTTTCTGATACACCCTCCCAAGCTGAGGCCAGAAGATCTTCCGTCTTCCATCAGTGAGTACGTTTTTCACAATGCGGAGAAGCTTGATAATGCCCCGCCTGAATTTGTAGCGGTCTCGGTACTCACAGCCGCCGCTTCGATTATAGGCGGAAGTGCTGTGATAGTGCCGAAGGAGAAAGATGAATCATGGGAGGTCATCCCTACAATGTGGACATCGCTTATCGGTACCGCCTCAACGATGAAAACTCCATGTATGGAGGCTGGGCTTCGTTTGATTCCAGAAGATAAAACACTTTCTGGGGAAAAAAGAACCATAGTCGTTAACGACACTACTCCAGCTGCACTGGCAATAAAGCTTTCTCAGGAACCCCATGGCGTCATAATTAGTCATGATGAGCTCACTGGCTGGTTAACAGAGCTTGAAAGTAAAGCAAACAGATCAGAAAGAGGATTCTACCTGTCAGCCTTTAACGGGTCAGTCCCGCATAACGAACTCAGAATTTCTCGGGAAAATGTCCAACTT
This sequence comes from Alteromonas sp. AO-Serp, assembly GCF_017849675.1. Classification (NCBI taxonomy): domain Bacteria; kingdom Pseudomonadati; phylum Pseudomonadota; class Gammaproteobacteria; order Alteromonadales; family Alteromonadaceae; genus Alteromonas; species Alteromonas sp. AO-Serp. The sequence continues at coordinate 18,097 of NZ_JAFLMX010000013.1, read as the reverse complement.
GACGCTTCCATTCTTTCACTGATTGGCGGGATTCAACCATCCATGATTGTGCCTTTTATGAAAAATCGTTTAAACGGTAAACTTAATGACGGATTATTTGAAAGGCTGCAACTAACCGTATTTCCGGTACATCACAAAAAGGCAACTGACATCCCTCCAAATAAGGAAGTGATTGATCGCGCCAGAAATATCTTTAAAGGGCTCTGGGAGTTTCGAAAGGCAAATCACAGGACTGTATTCAGATTTTCAGAAGAGGCACAATCTCGGTTTAATGAATTTCATGAGTTCAACATTGCCCGTCTCAATAGTGTCGAGAGTCATGAAGAAGCAATGTTTGGCAAGTACTCAGCTTTGTGTGCAAAACTAGCACTCATTTTTCATTTACTGTCTGCCGGTGATTTTGAAAATGTTGACACAACTGTGGGTGTTTCACATGTTGATAAGGCTTTAGCCTGGATGAAGTTTCTTGAAGGGCATTACCGCCGGCTGATTTCATTCAGTCGTAACTCCCCGGACCATGAATTTATGGAAAAGGTATTAAGCAGATTTGATGATTTACAGGATGTATTTAGTCGACGAGAATTTGTCAGAAAAAAATGGAGCGGTTTTACTGACAATAAAAGTATCGATAAAGCTATCCAGATACTTCAATCGTTAGGATACATTAAGGAATTTGAGTCAAATCCCAACGGCCGAAAAACAAAACGCTTCATCAAGCATCCTGACTTCAGAAGATAGATCCCACAAACACCATACTGACATTAGTTCGATTTCAAATCAGTTTTATACTAATGTCAGTATTGGCAGTGCCAAACTCGTTCTTCCAGTTGTGTTTCTGAAAACCCAGCAACACGAATTCCTCTGAATTGGCACTAATGTCAGTTGGTCGCCATATTATACAGATCAGTCGATGACTTTCTGTTGAACTGTTCTATGGCGGATTTATTGGCCTGATACAAATCTTCATATTTATATAATTCAGGTTCAGCTCCCAATAACGAATCCATAGCTTTGATGAAAACTGAAGGATTTAGTCGGTTCCCGTCAATAGTAAACTCACAGTTTGCTGGTAGCATACTATGTGCAATTTTTACTTTGTAAAGTCGACCAGTTTTTTCTCCAACATCAAAACTAAATCCAGGTTTAGGACGTTTCACATTTCTTCGTTCAGTAATAGCTTCATACTGAAATTCAATTTGAAGAGAACTGTTGATTTCATTTTCTGCGTTTTCAATAAAAGCACGCATTGACTTTGGGATATCATACGGAGGCAAAGAAAAAACGATTCTTCCGTTGAAAGGCTCATTGAGCTTGCTTTTGCCTGCTACTTCATTGGCCAAAGCAGTACTGTCTAAATTGGTCCATTTATCCATAGCTATAAATCCTCAGTAAGATGACTGATTGTTTTCATTACTGCTTTGAAAGCCTCTCGGGCGTTCGCAACATCGATTCCATTCGGTTTAGCACTGTCCCAGATTACAACACCCCAAAGATCACCATTGTTTGCAGTAATTGGCATTGCATACATACTTCGAGGCAGGGATTTGCCTCTTTTTTTAGCCTCTAAAACAGAATTCAGAGGTAGAAAGCTTCCTTTTGCGTACTTCTCACAGTTTGCTTCACTTGAAGAAGTCTGAATTCCGGGAAGTTTGGATACTTCCAAAGCTCGATTTGAAGCCCAACACCGCCCTACTACGCCTTCTGTGTTATCACTATTGTCAGTAATCGCAAATACTACTTTAGTTTTTTTACCTTGATGGTTAGATCGAAGAACAGGCATCAACCACCCGCACATTGGGTGAATGTTTCGGTTCTTTTTTGACCTAAACCATGCAATAAAGTTTAGTCCATGTCTACGCCAACACCACTTTTTATACTGAAAGAGTGTGACTCTGTGCTTGTCATGTTCATCCCCTTCACTCAGATTGTAGGATTTCTCCTGCAACTCATCTAACATACTCTGTAAAGTCGTCCATTGGATCTTTTTACCATCGCGAGAAAGTATGTAACCTACGATTAAGCAAATTATGATTAAAAAATAAAAGTACAGCGAGTGGATTTTTATGAAGTCAAGGATTGAGGCTAGCGTCCCATTTTTCTGCTTATCAATCTTACCTGCCCAGTCAATGACAATTCCCAGTACCGGAGCGATAAGTCCGGCGATACCAAACAAGCGTTTACCCAATGTCCCCACGAATTTGTGGTGACGTATATCCTTAATCAATTTATTCGTTCCCGTTGTTATAATAATTTAGCAGTACAGACTGACCAGACATAAAGCAAGCCTGTATTTATTAGGATTATTACGTACCTATCTCCACCATCTAAACCCTAAAGCATGAATAAACATCAGCAGTTCTATCCTTCTGAATATATCAAAAATAGAGTCTTTACCCAGAATCCACACACATCAAATTTTCGTCATTTCATCAATCGAAATGGTTTTGGTGTTTTGCGCACTTGAACCATTTTGACCAATATTACCACCAGCATCTTCACCCTCGAAAAAATCTATGATGGACTTTTGATACCATCCACAAAAGGAACTGTCGGTTGCAGATCGGGTAAGGCGAAGTAGTTATCTACTGTCAAATTTCCAACCATCCACTTCAGCAAAGCATTTTTTCATTTGTAAGAAAAAAGGAAGGTGATCCTGATTGATCCCTACTTTTCCTTCGTGGGTATACTTCTCTTTAACATCAATGAAAAGCAATTCCTGTTTGAACGGGTTCAGTTGAATAACATCGATGTCTGTTGGTCTACCTTTTTTGTAAGTACCACTAAGCAGCACGTCGAAGAAGAGTCTGTCGAACACTATTGATTCATATATTTCTTCCTCAACCTCTTCAATATAGAGCCTTTTGTATGCCTCGCTTCTTATTTCTTCAGGTACTTCAGGCATATCTTTACTAAATGAGTCGAGTTGATAATCTTTACCCTTGATTTGAAAGTTTCCTAGAAGAGAATCTACCGCACAGGATACAAATCTGTTTCCCTTAAACATATAGCTTTTAAAATTCGGGGCAAAATTATCAGTATTGGGTGAATATGTCAGAACAAAGAAATTTATTTCAGGAAGCGCTTTCCTTAACACTTCATATAAAAACGAGTATCTGTCATTTATCTCGGGAAGTACTGTCACATATGCGGCACTTTTGGTGTAATCAGGCTCCTCTGCCCATTTGTATGGAATAAACCACCCTCCGGCCAAGGTATTTTTAAAACTGTGCGCTCTCTGAAGATAATTCAGTTCACCTCTGAAGCCGATGACTCGGTTGAAAAATGCATCTTCATATTCATTTTTTATGAAATCCCTGCCTTTGACATGACGTGCAGGCCTTGGTTTTTTCTTTTTGTTATGTGCGCCTGCCCAGAGAATGTCAATAAGATGATTTGTTAACCTGGTTTTACGACACATCTTAGAGTTCATCCAGCTTTAAATCAGTAACCTTGTCGTACAATGCTTCAATGTCTTTCCACTTCGTTCTGAATTGATTTCTTTTTTTCGACTTCCATTTTCCATTGTTCAGCTTCATATTTATCCCGGGATCGTAATAAACAGCTTGGCTATAGAGTGAACTAAGGTAATTCTTTATTCCTGCGCCCTCGGCCAGACGAACACCTGGACCAAACTGATAAAAGACTGAACCATCGACATGCTTTGAATATGAAACGAAACAGGTACGTGAATGTTTTCTCTTCCAATGCTCTAATATTTTGCTAAAACTCCATCCTGCAGCCAGGTTTCCCTCGCTGTCTACAAGATGCAGACCCCCATCAGGATCTGTTATTTCCTGCCGCGTGGCATCGTAACCTTCCATAACAAGTTTTAATCTGGTTCTTTCGTTTACAATGTTTGTTTTATGGATACTTGCAAAATCAAGCCTTTCAGAATTTCTGGACCATCCATACTGACGAAGAAAAACTTCGAGATCATCCAGATACAACCCAACGTCAGGTTCAGGTGTCATTAGCGTCACAACACTGCCCGAATGCGCTTTTAACTCCCAGTCCTCATAATCAGGCTCGGCAATACCATTCGGAGAAATACCGAAAAGGCTCTCAAGAGTAAACCCGGCTCCATTCATGGCTTCATAAGGAATAATTTTTCCATCTTTAATTCTTTGAGAAGGAACCAATCCAGCTTTGTGGATTTGTATTAATTTATTGAGGAGATCTGTACGAGTATCAACTTTTTCTTCAAGAGAGTAAAAAACGGATGCTACAAGAGAAAGTTGCCCTGCATTTATTTTGTCATTAAGTTCATGTGTTACAGGGTCATCCCAGTGGGTTACATAACCAATTATCCTGTCTTCGCAGATACCTAAAAACAGGATACGATTTTTATCCGCCCTCTCCGTTCTTTCGACTTTTGTGGGAGGTTGCATAAGGTGGCTCGGAGAGGATTTGCAGCCTTTGAGAAACCCGCTGAACCGCACTTCCGGGTATTTAGGGTAAAGGATTAGCTGAGCGCCTGGGGCCAGCTCGACCTTTCCATCCGGAGTCATCCAGTAAAATGTCAGAGAGGCTTTGAAAATTGGACCCTTACTACTCATTCCACTCGAATAGATTTCTCCGCTGGGCAAGAGCTGAATTACTTCAAAGCTTCCGCCCAGGTAAACCTGTTGTTTAGTATTGTCATTGTTAGCAAGTTGCTTAACTATTATCCGCTCTGCGCCAAGTTCGTATAGGTTATTTTGTATAGCGGCCAAATCCATCTGATAAGTCTCATCGGTTACATTGCTTCAATCCATTTGAATCCAACTCGTAATCCTGCTGCGAATGATGTATCCATCGCTCAATCAGTTGTATCGCCACAGGCTGAGGCAATCTAAGTTTTCCTTTTAAAGCACATTCCCAAACTATTAACGTTTTCAGGCCGTACTCACGTAATAATCTAATATTTTTATTATCGCGTTGAATCGTATCAGAAATTTTAGATTGCCAAAACTGAGGATTGGTTTTGGGCCATTTGAAAAGATGACAATTGTGACCATGCCAGAAACATCCGTTAATCAAAACACAAGCCTTATGTTTTGGAAGATAAATATCTGGCTTAGAGGGTAGATGATTAGGAGTAATGCGGAATCGGTAACCACTACTGTGAAGAAGCTTCCGAACAATTAATTCCGGTTTCGTATTCACTCCCCTAATTGCCCTCATGTTGCTGCTTCGGGTTTTAGGAGAGTGAATATCAACCATTTTTATGCTGCGGCTACTTTCTGGTTATCAGCCTGAATAGCTTTGAGAATATAAGGCTTCATTAATTCAGCCACTGCACTGAATACAGGAACTACGACAGAGTTACCAAACTGTTTATATGCCTGAGTATCTGACACTGGAATTATAAATTTATCCTGACCTTTAACTGTGAAGCCCATCAGTCTTGCACATTCAGTAGGAGTAAGTCTGCGGGGACGGTTTTCAAGGTTTTTTTCATCTTCAAAATCTTTAGAAAAATCCCATCCACGATCAACGAGAATCTCAGATCCATCTTTGTAGTACCTTGCTGATAGCGTTCTCGCAATGCTGTTTTCGTTAACCAGACCGAAACCAAATCCGTTACCCTTTTCTTTATGTTTTTGCGCATAATCAAACAGGTACTTCCACAACTTGGGAGTAAGGATATACTTATCATCAACTTCTTCATCAAGAATGTCACCCAAAGCAGGTTTCTTTCTGGGTATAAGACTATCGATGTTCTTTAAAGAAAATCCCTCATGAATGCCTAGATCTCTTCGGAAGCCAACCAATACAATCCGCTCTCTGTGTTGAGGTGTAAAATGCTGACCATCTATTATTTTAGGGTCTTTTCCTTCGAACGTGCTGTCTGCGACTTCATACCCAAGCTCATCAAGTGCCTCCATAATAACTTTGAAAGTTCGCCCTTTGTCATGCGACTTCAGGTTCTTTACGTTTTCAAGAACAAAAGCTTTTGGTCTGTGTGCAGCGATAATTCTGGCTACATCGAAAAATAAAGTACCCTGTGTGTTACACTCAAATCCATGAGCTCTTCCGAGTGAGTTTTTCTTCGAGACTCCAGCAATAGAGAATGGCTGGCAAGGAAAACCTGCTAACAGGACATCATGTTCGGGAATGTTTTTTCTGATACTGTCGTAAGCTTCTTGCTCGGAGATATCACCCTGGTCAGACAGAGTGATGCTCCGGATATCTTCATTGAATACGTGCTCTTCATCATTTCCGTAATTAGCTTTGTATGTTTTAACCGCATATTTATTCCATTCACTGGTAAAAACACACAACCCGCCCTGGTCTTCGAATCCTTTACGAATTCCGCCTATTCCGGCAAACAAATCTATGAACCTAAATTCACTGGTTTTAGATGTTACGGCAGGCTTTGGCAATAACTCAGTCAGAGCAATATACTCCGCATGCGTCACCGACGGCTCCGTTTTACCTTTAACCCAGCGGTTGATAGTCTCTCTGCACAAAGAGCTACCAACTTTTTCTTTAAGATAACTTGCCAGAAATTTTTGATCATAAATTTCGAGAAGTTTGGTCAACAGTTGCTTTTCGTTCATGAATTTTAAAATGGGAATATTGTGTGACTCAATATCACATAAAAAACCCAAAAATTCAATTTATAACTGTTTTTTTGATCAGTGTTAAACTGACAAACCTGACTTTTGGAGCTGATGTCAGTGCTGTCAGTTCGGTTTTGGTAAAATGTAATCAAACTCAAGCTGCTCTTCTTTCATGAAAATCGGTAAAAGGTGGAACCACTCTGGCAGCGGTAATTTCTCGCAAGGAGATTCTCACGACTCCCATTCCTAAACCCACTCTTTTACCCTCGAGAATCAGTTTATTGTCAAATTCCCTGACCACTAAGCCAGTCAAAGTCTGTTCAATGTTACCACTGACAATGGAAATACTTTCTTCTGAAAATATTGCTGACTTCACTGACTCCAGTACTTCTGCACTTATATTTCCCAAATGAAGGTGTTTTGCAAAATCTATTTGCGATGTCCCTCTCTCAAATCTTACTACCTTACTTTGGTGGTTAGACTTGTGCTTGCTAAGATACGAATCATTTGCCTCGTCAAATACTTCCTGTATTTGCTCAAAAAGTGCAGCTGGCAAGGCAATCTTAGCCGTTACAGCTACCTGCTTAAGCGCATAGGCCAGCTCGATTGACATTGTCATCTTATTTGTTGGCTTCACAGCACACCATTTTTGTGGCTTACCATTTGGGTTAAGGCAATATGCAACGTTCAGCACTTCAAGCGCTATCATATCTGCTTTGATAGTGTTCTCTGAAACATTGAAAACACGTGACAATTCAGGGATTGTAACCGGAACCTTCGTTGAAAGATGATGGTTCTCAATGCTTCTTCTGCGTTCTGACTGATTCATACTCTTCGTCCCCTTTCAAAAACTAATAAAGCCCAGTTTCGACTTACGCTACTAATCCGATTTCTTCGCAGTCATATTCAAAATCGTTGGCACAATGGTCATCCCACAGGTCTATAATTCTCTCTGTGCCTAAAGATGATTTAGAAACACCAAAGACGACTATTTCTTGTAATCTGCTGATTACCTGATGCTCGCTAACCCCATAAGCAGCACTTATTTTTTTGACAGCGAGATGTAGCTTGTTGAACTCATAGTTATCGGATTTGGAATTCTTTTTCATTTGCTTTGCTCTCGTTTGTTGAAGACATGGGCAGATTAAATGAGGTACACTCACTATCAAATAGCGAAAAAACTAATTTCACAACTTGATAAAAATACTGATTTAAGGATTATTCATGCAATGGGAAATAGGGGACAGTGTTAAGGATTGGCTAGACAAATGGAGAACTGAAAACCCGTCCCAGACATTTATATCTTTGGAAAGTGAAGGGAAGCTTGGTGTTGGTATAGCAACAATATATCGATTGAATCAAGATAGTTACTACCTGCCTTCTCAGGCAACACAGGATAAGTTGGCTCACTTTAAAGTTAATGGAGTTAGCAGAGGTTCAAAAGGTTTCGGGTACTTTGGTTACCCTCCAGTAGATGATAACGCCGGAAATGGTTCCAATAAAAAGGTGTCACCTTTCGCGATAACTCAAAGTGAGCTTGAGTCGAGGCTGCGAAACGATTTTGACTCGATTATAAATCAGGCCGAACTTAGCAGAGGATTTTGCTGGTTCAAACATAGATGTGTACATGAAGAAAGTGACAGAGCGTCAGTAGTTCCTGGAGACCAGTGGAAAGTTACTCAACGAACTGGCTACAACATTTACGCCAGTACAAATACAACAAAGCGATACGGCCCTATTCTTGGAGAAAGGCAAAAGACATTCGAACTGGCCTTGTTTGTTTGCGAAAAATGTTTGGTAAACATCAAGCCACTCCTTATCTCTCCAGTTTCAAAAATTATAGGCAAAATTAAGGCTGAACAGAAAAGGTCCGTTCAGAGAATTGCGAGTGACCTTGGAGTATCAATTGGAAACGTATATCGCCTTGCAAAAGATAAAAATGAGTTTATTGAAGCCGCCCTACTCGAAGACATCCTCAAACTCTGTTTTTTCAAAAGTCGACAAGATGAAGATCTAGTAGATCAATTCAGAGCGGCAGTGGAAGAAACAATTGAAGAGAATGGTTTGGTTGAATATATGGACGATTTGGAATTTGATAGTAGAGAATTATTAGATAATGACCTCATTGATGGATCGCAACTACTGCTTCACTCAGAAGATAGTAGAAGTCAGTGGGTTTACGAAGGGGAACTCGAAGTTCTTGAAACAGAGTTTTTAGAGTGGAAAATTGATATAAATGGCGTGCAATATCTTTACGATGTAGCATACAAAGTAGTGGGGAATACGGGTTATCCTCATTTCGAAGATCTAACCCAACATTATAATATAGAGATAACCTTCTTAATCGCCAGCTATGACAAAGGCTATCTCTATGATTTGCAAAAAACCGTAAAATTTTAAGTAAGAAATCCATTTCCATACTTTTCCACTAAAATGTTAAGAAGCTTTCAAAATTTGTGGTTGATAAAGCTGCTCGAAGAGCTTTTCAATTTCCGACCTGTCCAGTTGCTCTCTTTCAACTAAAGATTCGCTGATTGCACTGAGAAGCTCTCTGTTCTCACCAAGTAATTCACTTATATTGGAGAATGCTTCAGCCAACCAGCTCCTAACTTCATCATTAATGTGTTGACTTTCTGTCTCAAGCTCAGAAAGCATAGCGAATCCAAACGAATCTGACATTCCCCATTGAACAATCGCCTTTTTGGCCAAGGCCGTCGCTTTTCTTCTGTCGTCAGCGCCGCCAACAGTTTGTTCGTCCCCAACTAATCCCAACATATGCTCAGCAGCTATTCCCGCAAGAAACACCTGCAAATACGCTTTAACCCGACTGCGGGAAAGCAGCGGTTCAGCATCTGAACTACCGGGTACAACCATGCCTAAAGCCGCCCCGCGAGGTTGAATCGACACAAAATCAACAGGAATGTCTGGCAGCAACAGTTTATGCGCAATTAAATGTCCAACTTCATGATAAGCTGTATATTTCAGTTGCTGTCTTGATTGTTTTGCGGTCTGGGTCACCACTCCCAGCTTTGCCGAACGCACTGCCTCAATGAGCATAGTGGGCTTCCATTCGATCCCTTCGGCCTTTGCAGAGAGTACGGAGTTGTTGAAGATTTCACGAATTCTCCCAATAGTGGCCCCCTGCAGTAAGCAGGTTAACTCTGCTCGAAGTTCTTCAGGCAGTGTACAATTACGTATTTTGAACCATTCATTTACACAGGCTGAAATTGAGGTTTTTGTGGGTAGATTGAAATGAATAGATCTTTCAAAGCGCCCCGCTCTGGTTAATGCGGTATCCAGTTCATGTGGATTATTTGTGGCAGCCATTACGAATACCTTGCCGGAATTCTGTTTAAAACCATCCATAGCAGTCAGCAGTGCATTGACTACAATAGCTGAAGAGTGACCGACGGATTGCCTGCTTTTCGCTATCGAATCAATTTCATCAAGGAAAATCATCGATGGTGCATATCGATTGGCAACATCAAACAATTTTTGTACATTTGAAACTGCGCATCCAACCAGTAGGTCTGCTGAGTTTACATTAAAGAAAAACATATCACTTTCTGCTGCCAGACAGCGCGCCATATGAGTTTTTCCTGTGCCGGGTAAGCCTGTAAACAGATATCCCTTTGGAACAGAAATACAATCATCTCCATTGACGTCTGCACTATTCATCGCATTTACTATCACTCTCAGCTTGCTTTTCTCACTGTCCTGACCAATAACGTCATCCAGTGAACCTTTCGGCTTTCCGGCGAAATTGATAAACGGAAGCTCAGCATCTTCTGTACTTACCATCTGCTTGCAACGGAATGATTTCATGTTCACTTCAATGCCATCTTCAAGAAATTGATAGCCAAAGGAGTAGGTTGGCTTCATGTTCCGCGCGATTGAGAGTTCTGTGTATTTGGCCAGCGCACCAATTCTCTTGATATTTTGCAGACATTGTCTGTAATCATCCAAAGATGCATTTCGGGATAATGCGATGTGAGTGAAAACCGAGCCTTCAGAAACAAGATCATCAACGTCAGATTGTTGATTGATGTTGCCCAAGGTCACAATTACCTTTGAGGTATGCTTTTTCAGCAGAGCGATACTTTCTCTTATCTTTCCGGAAAACATTTCAGTGTCGACCAAAAGCACATCAAAATTACCTTTCACTGCAACCGCTAATTCACGCTCATTAAACTGACGGTGAATGTCCATGTTTTTGTCGGATAACTTTTCGAGTTGCTTTCGCGGCGAAAGAATTCGTACGTTTACATCCTGGGAATCCATGAAACTTTCATTCGAAAAGCGGATTTTATTAAGTAGGCGCAACTCTCCTTCGGGAACCTTGTCTACAAGTTCATTAGTAATGTCCCCTTCAAGCTTCGAAAGCTGGGTTGCCAGTGAACGTGGTGACACACTTCCCCCTAGCGTAGCAACTGCCAGTTCTTCAACATTTTCAGGCCATGCCACAGACCCCATTTTTCTTGTTACCATGCACGTTTGTTTGGCTATTGAGAGCATTGTTGCAGCACTAATAGGTTTGAAAACTGCGATAGTACCGGCCTGCAGTCTGTTCACCATTTCAGGAGACAGCGAGCGTCCACCATTTATTTTCTTATTGGTAAGCAACTCTCTGACATCTAAGTTATTTTCAGACGAACGCTCAATTAACTTACTGCCAAGATTCGTTGTGATAACGAAATGACAAAGCGAAAAATCTATGGCCCGCATAGCTGTTCGGTCATTGGCTTGCCCTTTGTCGAGCAGTGTTAGTAGCGCTTGTATAACACTGGGATGTGCTTTCTCAATTTCATCAAAAACAAAAAGGGTTCTTGGATTTTTCATCACCGATAATGTCAATTCACCCAGTGCTGAATCGCTATATTGAGAACCAGCCCCAAACAGTTTCATCACATCACGTTCGTCATTGTACTGCTCCATATTAAGTATCTGAACCTGATAATCGAGAGAAAGCTCTTCTACAAATGCTTCCGCAATACCTTCTGCCAGATACGTTTTCCCGGTACCGCTCATGCCGAGAAATACTGACGTACCCAGGTGGCAATCGCCGCCGTTAACAATAAGATTAGATAGCGAAGAGGCTACACTTTCTATTGCTCCATGTTGACCTTTAACTTTAGCATGTAGCCGCTTTTTAACCGCTTTCACATATGAAAATGGAGGCTTCCTCACTTCGAGCTTGTTCAGCTTCAGCATTTCTTCAATGTATCGCTTTGGCTCGATATCTTCGAATAAAACAGGCTCCTCCCAGCAAGCCAAATCAAAAGTGGTATTTTCATCTACGTGAAATATGATCTGCCCATCTTCGCTACGCGCAAGGAAGCAGCGTAAAAACTCCCAGACTGACTGCTCAAGCTTTAATTTACTTCTGCACCCTCTTTCTGCGTGAGTAAACCAATCGATGCTTGGGCCCCTGACAGAACCTTCGTAAGTTTCAATGGTTCTTTTTTCTACCTGCTCTAAGAGACGCTTACGCAATTCAGTACAGGATGTAGGGAAAACTAGCTGAAATGCATGTGTACTGATGGCTGAAGCTATATACTTTATAAAGCCAACACTCCCAGCTACCGCAGCGACAAAGAGTTGTTCACCAATCGCTTCCGTTGCCGGTAGTCTTTGTACTTTTTGTTCTAAGCAGTATGCCTTCTCTATCCAACAGATATTGTCAAGCAACTCCCTGACTTCTTTATCACCGCTACTAAAAAGATCTTCAACTTCTACCTTGCCCAATCTCTTTACAGCCCGCTCTGAATTTACTTTTTGAGTGTGCAAAGGATATTCGGTGATCTCGCCGGAAAACGGACACACAACATTGAAGTCAGACGGAGAGTCTTCGCCAAACAATATTTCGGGGCCACATAACATTGCAAACTTATCAAATGCAAAACCATTTTGATGGTTGGCTCTTTTAAAGAGTCTTCTGGTATCAGAAACAAAGTTATCAAAAGTCACATCCTGATAACCTTTCGCCATTGACGCTCCAACCGTTCTGATTTCGTCAAGAACGGTATTTGTAACCGGCATGTACAGGTTTATCATAATGAGCCCAAATAGTGCCTTTGAGTCTTCTATCGTCTTGCAATCTACGATATCAGTTAAATCATCACTCAGATCCAGCCAGCCTTTATAATGCGCAAGGCAAAGTGCAAGCTTTTCATTTTGATTTGTACCATCAAGCATCTTTTGCTTTATATCTGTACTGAATGTTTCGAAGTATGCGTTGAGGATCTGGGTTTTATTTGCTGTAGCTAAGGCCATGTGTGTCTCCGGGTATGTTGTCTGTATTTAACCCGACCTATATTACTGAGCTATCCGCACCCTGATTGCGGATAGACAAAAAACTCAGTATTTTTTTCAAGTTTCAGAAAGCTGAGTATCCGCAATCTAGCTTCGGATAAAAATGATATAAACTTCGGTATTGTCGTTGGCTTAGTTTTTTATGCGCTGCTGCTGAGGTCATGAGTGACTCAAAGCATGCTTGCTGTAAGACACCCTTTTATGCCTGAGCCATCCGCAGTCAGGTTGCGGATAAACAAAAAACGCAATATTTCAAAAAAAGTTCATGAAAACTTTGTATCCGCAATCTGGCTGCGGATATATCTGGAAAATAACTCCGGTATTGACGCACGGCATCGTGCCTGTCGTCTCACTCAACCGGAGATAATATGAAAGACTCTCACGATTTATCATACGCACCTGCCAAAATTTTTAGCGTTGCTTCATTCACGTTGATGTCAGCAATGCTACTTACCGCATGTGGCGGAGGCGGTAGCAGTAACTCGAATGTCCCACAAACCCCAGACGATGGCGGAACCAATGCAGGCACCCCGCAGCCGACGGCCTTTAAAGTAACAACGCAGAATACGGCGATTTCACTTGCTGAAAATACGTCTACTGATCTTTCTGTCTCATTTACAGGTGCGAATGGTGACGTATCCGCTACCGTTGAAGAATTATTGCCAGCCGCCTTATCCGTTTCAATCAGCGACATTAGTGCGAACGGCGCGATGATTAACATTGCTGTACCAGAGTTGGAAAACGACGGTAGCGATGAAATCGTTGTTACTTTTACCGACAGTGCAGGGCAAACCGACTCTTACACAATTGGCACAAGCTTGGTCAACAGTTCTGGTGAAAAGGCGTTGGCTAATTACGAAATTGCTGCCTGGGGAGCAGGGACCTTTATAAACCTTGAGCCGGAACGCGAATTATTCAAGCGTCTTAAGAAGATTCTGAAGATGAAAGGAGTGCCTACTGCAAATATTCCGGTATTTCCGGTGAATTTGAATCTGACCACTCGCGCAGATTTGATCAACTTCAGCAATGCTCGCAGTGAGGTAGTTAACAGTTATCTCGACAGCACTATCACCGAAACTGAGGTAAGAGCTAAGACAGATGACATTCTGGCGCTTTCAGGTGATTTCGTTATTCCTGTGAATTCAGTATTAGAAGAGTTGGTATCACTGGCATCAGGCACGGTGCCTGAACTCCCATTAGGGGTAGTTAGTTTGGATAAAGAAAGTGGGCTACTTCTATCACAGTTTATAGGTAATGCGCAGATGGGGGCTTACTCAACGGAGTGGGTTTGGACTTTCAACAATGAATATCAATTTATGGCGCAACTGACTCAGAGCAGCGCATCATGCCAGGCAGCAGAGTAAGGAAATCAACATGAAAATGAAATCAGTTTTAACTTCGGTATTTGTGAGCGTAATCTCAGCAGTGACTTTCTCAGTAGATGCTGGTGAAGAAGTTCGTTTGGTGATCACGCCTAAAGCGAACACTGTGAAGTCAGAAGTCGCGACACAGAAAGCGACTCCTTCAATGTCAGGCTGTGTTCCCACACCTGATGGCAAAAGCAGTTGGTGCATAGGCAACTATACAATTGACTCCAATACAAAGAAGTCAGTTGCTAACGATGTAGTAACGGCCAAATCTGTACACAGATCTTCAGGGATGGAAATTATCACTCTTGATGGCTTGGGTTACGATGCCAGAGAAGTAGCGAAAGCACTGACTGAGGACGGGCGTTTTGGCTTAGTCGAGGCCGATTTGGAAATCCACCAGAAAGGGACTCCAGCCGTTAACGATAACGACTTTATCAGGCAGGAATTCTACCTTGGCAGCAGCAATGAAAGTAAGCTAGGCATGAATGTTATTGAAGCTTGGGAAGGAAGCAACTATTTTAATGATGGCGAAAAGGTAGACGTCTGGATTATGGACTCTTCATTCTTCGACAACAAAGATGTGATTTTCACTGGGGGTGCAAGTTTTTCAACGACTGCGCTGGAAAAAGATGGTGACCGTCAGGAGCCTCATGCGGATTTCCGTCCCAACCCTCTTTCGCTTGAACAGGGAATTTGCAATGGTCATGGGGTTGGTGTAGCGGGAACAGTCGCTGCGCAAATGAACAATAATATGGCTGGAGCGGGGATTACTAACAATGTGAATCTGTATGCGGGACGTGTTATGACCTGCGGAATAGGATTCATGTCAGACGCCGTAAACAACATAGAATACCTGCTGGGTAAACAGTTTGCTGGAATCGAACCTTATTCAGGTAACCCAGGCGTTATCAATTTGAGCATTGGAGCTTTGGCGGAAAACGGTTGCCCAGAATATGTACAGGAGCCCATCTCACGGGCAATATCAGCAGGCTGGGTAATAGTAGCGTCATCAGGAAACGAAACGATGCCTTCGGCACACTCTGCACCAGCCAACTGTGAGGGTGTAATTTCTGTTGGTTCTGTGGATAAAGACGGTGAACTTGAGTGGTTCTCTAACTATGGTGATGGTCTAGACCTTGTTACTGCAGGAGACTGGATTGCAGCACCATGTGAAGAAGGCGACTCTCAGTTTGCCTGTTTCTGGGACGGAACTTCATTCTCTTCACCTCTCGTAGCAGGTCTTGCGACCGCAATTAAATCAATGACTGGGGCAAGTCCAGAGCTTATTAAGCAGGCGCTAAAAGCAACAGCCAGAGGTGAGGTTTTAGGCTCTTCTTGTGACGGAAGCAGATGTGGCACTGGTGTACCTGATGTAATGGCAGCTATCGCTTTTGCAGATGCTGTGATGAAAGGAGAGATGAACACTATTAGTTTTGCTCTTAGCGATACAGACACTTGTGAACAAAGCTGGTTCATTGACAGCTTCGGTGCAAGCATTCCAATTTGCCAACTGTACAAGGCAACATTTTTAGGTGGCGCAGATAATAATAATGGCTATTACGAACTTGTAAGTGTTGATTCAGGCACTGGTTGGGAAGATAAAAGCCTGCAAGTCGTAACCACATCGGAATATGGCGAGATTTATCTTCATAATGTAGATATAGAAACAAAAGATTATGGAGTACGTCTATGCGATACAGCAGGATGCTCAGACCAAATAGTTGAAATGAATATTGCCGGTGCGAGAGTAGAGAACAGACCTGAGAGTTGTAAATACTAAATTGGGGACGGCAATCATTGAAAATATAAAAATTTTCGGGTTGCCGGAACTTCTTGCCTCAAAACTCGCTACTATCAAGTATATTGGTTTATTGAGGTTATCGGTATGTTTCACTCTACAGCGCCACTTAGTGTCCTTATATCAAAGAGGCTGCACAGAAGATGGCTTCGGGGATTTATCAAATATTTTTGCAACAACCATTGTGAGATAGATGACCCGAAGATTGTATTCCACGTTACAGCTCTGTTCGTTATTCTTTCTGATACTCATGACACATCTGAATTACAAAAAAGCATAATCTGGCATGACCGTGATTACAGACATGACGCTTTGAACAAATTTTATGTTGGTGATGAAAAACAGGTATTGGCAGTTGAGAAGCTTGTTGAACAGTTAAAGCGTCAACATGCAAAGCCTTTGGTAAAAGTTGAATACAGCTATTATCTTTCTGCCGATGAAATGGAGCTATTAAAATGAGCAACAGTACGCGTCCATCCGTTTCAGTTCACTGCAGGTATTTTAAAAAGCCTAATGCCGATGCAGTTCTTGACCATTCTCACTCAAAGAGAAACGGCTTCACTTCCTCACAAAACGTCTATTCCGAATTCAGTAAATTCAATAAAGGCTTTTACTTTCATGGTGCTTCGTCCTGCACGGAAGCTCTTGAAGTGATGATGTTACGTCACAAACAGGTTACCGGAAAAAAGATTCGCTGTGATAGCAATGTATTGTTCGAACATGTTGTATCACTTAGCGAAAGCCAGTACTCGAAGCTGGAACGGAAATACACTGCTAAACGGGTGCTTGAAGCTTTTATTGAAAAGCTCAAGATGTACGCACTAGCAATAAAGAAAACATTCCATTTCGAACCTTTAGGATTCGATATCCATCTTGATGAGGGTAGATTCGAGAACGAAATGCCAAGTATTGGTGACTGCGCAAGCTCGGATAAGAAAAATACTCAAAGTGAAATCGAAACAAAGAAAGGTTCCTTTATTCGCAATATCCATGCACATGTTCAGTTTATAAATTTTTCCTTTTCTTCCAAGAAAATGTATGCGCCTTTGCGTCATCTCTATAAAAAAGGTAAAGATGGCAATGGAAAAACTAACCGACTCAATCCAAATTTTGAAAAAATACAGGATATTGCATTCTCGATTTTTAAGAACTGGGGCTTCAAAAGAGGCCAGACAAGAAACATTTACAACAGAAAACACCTTGAGAAAGAAGCCTTCGTTAAGAGGAAACTTACACAGGCAATTCGCCAGACTAATCACATACAAACCCAAAATAAGGAACTGTCAGTCGGTATCGACGAAAAGCAATCTGAAATAAAAAGATTGGAAGAGACTATTTTGAATCTCAAAATCAGAGCACAGTGGGTTAAGAGTCAGGTTATTGACCTGAAAATTCTTAAGCGAGAAGTTAGCCAGGCAATCATTACTGAATCAGAAATTGCATTGAAAGATATTGTAAACAAGGTCAGTCGAACAGAAGATAACCTAGGCCAAAGTTTGCAGCGAAGACGGAAATAATTTATGGAAGATAACAATCAAATAAAGTTTGCACTATATCTTGAAGATTGGGGGCTTACCACCTTACAGAAAATTATAAGCCAATGTCCGTTATTTCTTAATTGATAGTGTTAGAGATTGGCTTCACGACATCATAGGGAATTTCAGTGCTAACTTCTTTCAGCTTTTCTTCACTATACCCAAAACCTGCCAGTATGATTTCTAGGGAAGATGCGAATAAGTCCCTGATGTGAGATCATAGCAGTACATTAAATCACAGCCATTAACGTCTATGAGCCATCAGTTCACCTTTGCAGATAGCGAGTTTTCAAGCAAACGCCGCCAGACGAGAAAAGAGATTTTCTTATCTCGGATGGACAACCTGTTGCCGTGGTCTCAATTGCTGGACGTGATAAAGCAATTCCAGACCGTACTACCATTATGAACTTCCGGCACTTGCTGGAAAAACACAAGCTTACTCGCAAATTATTCAAAACGGTCAATCAATGGCTGTCGGATTACGGTGTGATGATGACGCAATGAACATTGGTAGATACCTGACTCTAATACACATCT
>NZ_JAFLMX010000035.1:0-14435 GCF_017849675.1 Alteromonas sp. AO-Serp | reverse complement strand
AAGCTATGCCCAACGCCGAATTGTCGGTCATGGAATACGGCGGGCATGCATCAAGCATTACAAACACAATTGCGTTTAATGAACTGCTGCGCAGCTATTTAGGGCAAGTGGCCTAACGTGAACATGACACTGCATCAGGCTTTGGGGTGTTTTCAGCTAAAGAGGCGAAAACTTTCTAAGCAAGCTGCAAGTACAGCGTCAACGCGAAAGCAGCTAAAAAAGCGCTAAGCGTAAAAAACGAAAACATAGTGCAGTGTTTAAAAGATTTGATAAAACTGGAATGAATTTAAAATGACTGATACACAAAATACAGAGTTTAAAGCAACTAGCCCGCTTGACGAGGCTGGACTAGCCCAACTCTTTACCGATGCGCATACCCACACCAAATGGCACGACAAACCTATTTCAGAAGACGTGTTGAAACAGCTGTACGACTTAGTAAAAGTAGGCTCGACATCGGCAAATTGTAGTCCAGCGCGATTTGTTTTCATTACCTCAGATGAAGGGAGAGAAAAACTTAAACCTTGCCTTTCAAGCGGTAACGTTGAGCAAACCATGACTGCACCTTGTACGGTTATTGTCGCCTACGACGAAGAGTTCTACGAAGAGCTTCCTACCTTATTCCCTTATGCAGATGCGAAAAGCTGGTTTACTTCAAGCCCAGAAGCGGCCTATGAGACTGCCATGCGCAATAGCTCTATGCAGGGGGCTTACTTAATAAGCGCCGTTCGTGCCTTAGGCCTTGACGCTGGCGCCATGTCTGGTTTCAACCCCACATTACTCAACGAGACTTTCTTTTCAGATAGCACGTGGAAGGTGAATTTCTTACTGAACATTGGCTACGGCGATAAAGAGAAAGTACATAAACGCTTACCTCGCTTAAGTTTCGAGCAAGCCTGCCACATCGTGTAACGCCAATTTAAAGGATATTTGTATGACTATTACAGCAATAAAAAACGCAGTAACAGAAGTGCTACCCCCGGTAACTCCCGAAGCTTATCGAGAAGGTATGTCGAGTTTGGCGGCAGCGGTAAACGTCGTTACAACCACTGGTCCAGAAGGGCGTGCAGGCTTCACGGCAACCGCCGTATGTAGTGTAAGCGATACTCCTGCAACTTTGCTGGTTTGTTTGAATCGCGGTGCGTCTGTACATCAGGTTTTTAAAAACAGCACGCATTTGGTTATCAACACCCTTACCTCACAGCATCAGTTAATTTCAAACACGTTTGGTGGCAAAGCACCCATGAACGAACGCTTTGAAATTGGTGATTGGGTGGAATCGACGACCGGTTGCCCAAGGCTTGCCGATGCTGCAGTTAGCTTCGATTGCATTATTACGGACGTTAAAAGTGTGGCCACTCACGACGTTATTTTTTGCCAGGTGGTGGATATCAAGCAAGACCCAGAAGCCGACGCGCTTTTATATTATCAGCGCGGCTATCACAGCGCGTGCAAAGACGCATAATTAAAGGATTAGACAAATAATGAAAGTAGTAGGCCACTTTATTAACGGTGAAACCTGTACCCCAAAGGGGCGCATGCAAGATGTTTATAACCCAGCGACGGGCGAGGCAGAAAAACTGGTTTTACTGGCATCAAAAGCGACGGTAAACGACGCTATCGTCAGCGCGCAAAATGCGTTTGTTGAGTGGCGTAATACGCCAGTAAGTAAGCGCGCTCGCGTTATGTTCAAATTTAAAAGCTTACTAGAAGAACATGCCGATGAAATTATTCCGTTAATTGGTGCGGAGCACGGCAAGATAAGCCACGACGCGGCAGGCGAATTACAGCGCGGTATCGAAAATGTTGAGTTTGCCTGCGGTGCACCCCAGTTGTTAAAGGGCGAGCACAGTAAAAATGTTGGCCCAAGCATAGACTCTTGGAGCGAGTTTCAGCCTCTTGGCGTGGTGGCGGGAATTACACCATTTAACTTTCCGGCCATGGTGCCCCTTTGGATGTTTCCGCTTGCCATTGTATGCGGCAACACCTTTGTTTTAAAACCCTCTGAGCGCGATCCAAGCTGCGCCATTTTCCTAGCCAAGCTACTCAAAGAAGCAGGGCTACCCGACGGCGTTTTTAACGTTATAAATGGCGACAAAGAAGCGGTTGATCAAATACTAGATGACGAGCGCATTAAAGCGGTGAGTTTTGTGGGTTCAACGCCCATCGCCGAATACATCTATTCGAAAGCCAATGCTAATGGCAAGCGCTGCCAAGCATTAGGTGGCGCTAAAAACCACGCTATTGTGATGCCCGATGCCGACATCGACAACGCAGTGAATCAGCTTTTAGGTGCTGCTTTT
The DNA here is from genome assembly GCF_017849675.1 of Alteromonas sp. AO-Serp. NCBI lineage: Bacteria > Pseudomonadati > Pseudomonadota > Gammaproteobacteria > Alteromonadales > Alteromonadaceae > Alteromonas > Alteromonas sp. AO-Serp. The sequence continues at coordinate 12,132 of NZ_JAFLMX010000035.1, read as the reverse complement.
GGCTCGTCAGGCGAGCGCTGCATGGCGTTATCAGTCGTGGTTGCCGTAGGCGACAAAGTGGCAGATGAAATTGTAGATAAAATGCAATCAGCCATGAAAAGCTTAAAAGTAGGGGCTTTTGACGATGCGACTAACGATTTCGGCCCACTGATTACACTTCAGCACAAAGAGAAAGTAGAAGGCTACATAACCAGCGCGGCTGAGCAAGGGGCTGATGTGGTCGTTGATGGCAGAGACCCTAGCGTAAAAGGCTACGAAACGGGGTTCTTCTTAGGTGCAACGCTTATCGACAAGGTTACGCCGGAAATGGCCAGCTACAAAGCCGAGATTTTTGGCCCTGTACTACAAGTTATGCGCGTTAAAAGCATGGAACAAGCCATGCAGCTCATTGACAGCCATGAATACGGCAACGGTACGTGTATTTTCACCCGAGATGGCGAGGCTGCCCGCTACTTCTCAGACAATATCCAAGTGGGCATGGTAGGCATAAACGTACCGTTGCCAGTGCCTGTGTCTTATCACAGCTTTGGTGGTTGGAAGCGCTCACTCTTTGGTGACCTTCACGCATACGGCCCGGATGGCGTACGCTTTTACACCAAACGCAAAACCATTACTCAACGTTGGCCTTCAAGCGGCATTCGAGAAGGAGTGAGCTTTTCATTTCCAAGTTAATGTCATGGCGTACTGACCTTGATTAACCATAAATGACCATAAAAACTTTGCCCACGCACGGTAACTATTAAGCCTGTATGGCAAATAGTTGCTCGCAGCAGGTAAAAGAACAGAGATTTAGGCTCAGCCATGAGCCATCGATAATAACAATTTAAAACCGCAAGCCTTTGGCAGTTCCTCTCCAGTCCTGCCTTAGGTTTGCACCCCAGTGGCAATCGATATGCAGTTCACGTCGACCGTTACTCTTATAAAAATATCGGGACAACACCGCCGCAAGGCTTGTTAAAAAGAACTATAAACGAGAGTAAAACATGCATACGTTAAACACACACAAGCGTCTGCTGGCGTTAACCGTAGCTATGGCGTTAAGTACGCCAGCGGCCTTTGCTGCAGAGAATGTTTGGGAAAGTATTGAAGTTACCGCGCAAAAGCGCAACGAGAATATAAGCGATGTAGGGATCGCTATTACTGCGTTTTCTGGTGAACAACTAGAGGCACTTGGCCTTGAAAGTAGTACTGAGCTTATCGCGTTTACCCCTGGCGTATCGTTGGCCGGTGATATCGGTGGTCAGCGTGCTATTTTCAATATTCGAGGCGTGGTGCAAAACGATTACGCTGACTTGGCGGAAGCGCCGGTGGCCGTATACGTTGACGGTGGCTATTTAGCCAGTACCCAAGCACAAACCTTTGGTTTATTCGATGTGGCTCGCATCGAAATTCTTAAAGGCCCACAGGGAACATTATTCGGAAGAAATGCCACAGGCGGACTGGTTAATACGATCACCGCCAAGCCCACTGCAGATACAGAAGGCTACGCGGAATTTACTGCCGCACGTTTCGAACAATACCGCTTCGAAGGGGCGATATCAGGCGAAATAACAGACGGCATTTATGGTCGCTTTTCTGGGTTTACCAATCAGCAAGGTGAGATACTAGAGAATATTTATGAAGACGGTGCCGCGCCCGATACCCGTTTAGGCTCTGTGGGAGGCGGTGAAGATGGGTACAACGATGATACTAAAGCGTTTCGTGCTCAGCTGCTCTTTGACATTGGCGAAGAAGGCTCGCTGCTACTAAGCGGTAACTGGTCAGATACAACCAAAAGTGAAGGCCCGTATCAGGTGGTGAACACCACCGAGATAAAAGATGCCGACGGCAATGTGATTGACGTTATTTATGCTGCTGACGACCCGCTTGGCTGTGACACTATTCAAGCGGGCGTGTGTGTAGACGGCAACTTCAATGGCGATCCTTTCCGTCCCGTTCAAGGCGGCGATTTCAATGGTAACTTCGACCCTGATGGGTCGGGCAATAAAGTAAATAAAGACTTTGCCTTTGACGATCAAAACAAGATCAAGTCAAAAGGGCTTGCGGCAACATTAGACTATGCATTTGAAAGCTTCGATTTCTTCGCCATGTCTGATTTCAAAGAGTTTAAACGTACCGTTGGCCTCGACTCCGACCAAACCGCGTCACCCGAACTTATTTTTCAATCTAACAGCACCATAGAGCAGTTCAGCCAAGAGTTTCGCTTTTCAGGTGAATCCGCAGACTTAAAGTGGGTTGGGGGGCTTTATTATCTGTCTATCGATACGGACTATAGCCAAGGCTTGGCGGGTTCACCCACCACCTTTTTCTTAGGCGGTGAAGAAAATAACACCTTGGTATCTCTTGAAACCGAGTCATACTCTGTATTTGGGCAAATAGACTATAGCTTGACCGACGACCTTGTTCTGGTTGGTGGGTTGCGTTACACCCGTGAAGACAAAGACTTTGTGGGTAATGTGTATCAAAACGAGAATACTAACGACCGAGTTATCGAAATTGACACCACAACGACGTCTTTAGAGACTTTGGTTGATTCTAACGATCAAAATCTGTGGTCGGCCAAGCTACAGCTGGAATACAGTGTGGGTAATAGCTTGTACTATGCAGGCATTAATCGGGGCGTTAAAGCGGGGAGTTTCAATGCCCCGCTTCAAGGAGGTTTCAGCTTATACGAACCTGAAGAACTTACTGCGTTTGAAGCGGGTTTAAAGCACAGTTTTATGCAGGGAAGCGGCGTTTTTAATGCCAATGTTTTTTATTATGACTACAGCGATTACCAGTCGTTTTCGTGGGTGAATAATGCGGGGGTGGTGTCAAACGAAGAAGCCTCATTTAGCGGCGTTGAATTAGAAGTGTTCTTAACCCCGACAGACAGCTTAGATGTAATGGTTAACTTTTCATATACCGATGCAGTGGTTGAAGACTTAGAAGTGGCCTCGGGGTACTTTGCTGATACAACACCTCCATTTACCCCAGAGTATCAAGCGTCTGCCATGCTTCGCTATAACTGGGACGCCTTCGACGGCAATATGGCAGCCCAATTGTCAGCCAATTATCAGTCGGAAACCTTTCACAATGCGCGGAATTTTACCGCTCATGAAATTGATAGCTTTGCCACGGCTGATACTCGTTTAACCTGGGTAGACGCTGAGGATAAATGGCTAATAGCGGCTTATATAGATAACCTGTTTGACTCAGACCATGAACTTATTGGCTTTGACGTAACTGGTTTTTATGGAACCAGCCAGATTTCCTATGCGAAGCCTAGGACGTATGGCGTAACGATAAGGCGTAATTTCTAATTAGCGTAGTTGCGCTTTGTTTAACAAAATAAAGCGTATCACCTACTTCTAAAAAGAAACGTGCGTAGCTAGCCTAAATACCGACGTAGCAAAACGGTATTTAGGTTTTGCGTTAACAAAGCGCGCGAAGCGGCAGTATTTTTGCTTTTCTTTTTTGCTAGGGGCTGTTGACCTTTGTTGTACACCAAAGATCAGCAGGCCCCAATAAAGGTTAGCAGCGAGCCTCTAATCTAATCGTTACGCCGTTGAGAGCGCTGATGCATTTTTTAACCTACCGCTTTGCCGAGCATGACGCTGTGTAAAAAGAAGCAACAAGTAATAGCAAACCCAATAAGGAAATAGATCGTGGATAACACCAACAATCATACCATGACAAAACCTTCCCATTACGATGGCGATTTATGGAATGAAGATTTAGCGCCAACCAACGCGGTAACCAGAACCTGGGTGTGGAAAGACTATGCAGCATTATGGATTGCGATGGTGGTTTGTGTACCTACTTACCTCTTATCTGCCGGTCTGGTATCAGAAGGCATGAATTGGTACCAGGCAGTAATAACCGTGCTGTTGGGCAACATCATCGTGCTTGTACCTATGATGTTAATTGGTCATGCAGGTGCAAAATACGGCTTACCTTTTCCCGTATTATTACGTAGCGCATTTGGCACCAAAGGCGCGAAAATTCCTGCTTTGGCCCGTGGGCTTGTTGCATGTGGCTGGTTTGGAATTAACACATGGGTAGGCGGCAGTGCCATTTACGTTATTCTAAATAGCGTGAGCGGCGACGCTTTTGTGGGGCAGGCACTACCATTTTTAGGTATCGATATCACACAAACTTTGTGCTTCTTCGCTTTCTGGGCGATGCACTTGGTTTTTATAAAACACGGTACCGAATCTATTCGTTGGCTTGAAACTTTTGCTGCACCATTTTTGATCTTAATGGGCTTAGCGCTTCTTGGTTGGGCATACGTTAATGCTGGTGGGTTTGGCGAAATGTTGTCAACGCCGTCTCAGTTTGTTGAAGGTGGAGCCAAAGAAGGGCAGTTTTGGACAGCCTTCTTCGCGGGCTTAACCTCTATGGTGGGCTTCTGGGCAACCATGGCGTTGAACATTCCCGATTTCACGCGTTTTGCAAAATCACAAAAAGACCAAATGTTAGGCCAAGCTATTGGCTTGCCGTTACCCATGGCGCTGTTTGCCTTTATCGGTGTAGCGGTAACGTCAGCAACGGTCACCATTTATGGTGAGGCCATATGGGACCCTGTGGCACTTGCCGGTCGAATGGGAGGCATGGGTGTAGTGCTGGCACTTGCTGCATTAGCACTCGCAACGTTAACCACAAATCTAGCCGCTAACATGGTAGCCCCAGCTTATGGCTTTTCGAATATGGCGCCTTCGAAAATAAGCTTCAAAATGGGCGGCTATATAACCGCTGGTATCGGCGTCGCTATTTTCCCCTGGAAGCTGCTTGAAACCGCGGGTGGCTATTTATTTACGTGGCTTACGGGATATTCTGCGCTGCTTGGCCCTATCGCGGGTATTCTAATTGCCGACTATTTTATCTTAAGAAAATCGACCTTAAACATAGATGCGCTATTTCAACACAGTGGCGAATATGGCGCGAACAACGGTTGGAACATGGCGGGTGTGACTGCGCTTGTTATAGGCATTTTACCCAATATCCCCGGTTTTCTTCACGCAGCTGGTTTTCTAGAAAGCGTGCCAGCCGTTTTCGATACGCTTTACGCCTACGCATGGTTTGTAGGGTTAATCATCGCCAGCATGGTTTATCTGCTGCTCTCCAACAGAGCACCCGTCACTATGCAGGCAAAAAGCGCCTCTCAATAATGGGGTCAGAGTACATTTCTGAGTAGCAAAAAATGGGGTCGGAGTACTTTTCTATTTAATGTACTCTGACCCCCCCAAATATACTTCGACAGGGTTATTTTCGCTTCATGTTTTCAAAAAGCGAGGGCTCCCAAGGCCGCATCGACATTAAAAGGCCAATGTGCTGGCGTTCTTCAATTGGTAGGGCATTATCTTCGCTGCTGAGTTTTGCTGCTTCTTGTCGCAGTTGTTCAAGACGGCGCTGAATAATCGAAACCGAGGTCTGAGAATAGCGGCCGCGTAAATAGAAACGAAACATCCATGGCTCGTTCTTCTTTGGAGCCATAAACTTCACCATTACTTCCTGCTCCATAAATTTTTCTAGCGGACCACCAGGGATCCAGCGAAAGTTTTGCGCAATGAGCAGCTTGTAGCGGTTGTTCGGTAACAGCTCTATAAGCTTAAGTTTGTCTAAGGTTGTCATTAGCTTAATGCCCTCGACCTCAGAAATATTGTAGTGCTTGATGATTTCCGAGAATCGCCAGCCATCACGCACACATACGGCTGCAAGCAGTAGCTTGGGATTGGCAAGTAGCTCCATTTCTTGCTTCTCAGACAGCTGTGATATTTTTTCCTGCTGCTTTTGCGACAGGCTAAAAAGGTCGCTTAATGACAAATTTAGACATTCACAAATCTGTTCCAGTTTATCGAGGCTGAAAGCCTGTAAAGAGAAATTTCGTTTTACGCTGGCCTCGCTTACGTTCAGTTTCTGTGCGATCTGTTTGTAGGTAAATCGCTGCTCTCGTAAACATTGTTTAAGCGTGTCGTAAACAAGGTTAATTTGGCTCATGGTATTAAATATTTATACTTGTGGTGTAATTTAATACTACATCAGCGATTGTGGTTTACGAAATTTATTCTTGGTTCTAGTGTAGAACATGTTCAGGCACATCTCGCCTTTACATACTAGGAGCAAGTGATATGAAAAATTCGCGTTCAACATTGATGTTAACTGCACTATTAAGTAGTGCGCTTCTTACCCATTCTGTAATGGCAGATGATTCCATCGACCACAGTGGCAAAGCTAGTAAACATAGCGCGCTTGCAGCATCTGAAGGCTTAGCAACGACGGCGTCAGTAGCGAGTGCCGTAGTCGCTGTTCCGGTGATACTAACCGGCAGTGCTGTAGTGGCAGGTAGCGCAGTTGCTGAAAGTGTGATTGACGAGAGTAGCCGCAGTATTCACGGAGCTAGTCATCATTCCTCCGTTGATAATAACCAGCCGTTAGTGATTACCGAAACAATCATTACTGCAGACCCTGCGCCAAACAAAGTCGTTGCGACCACTAACACAACAACGACTACTACCACTACCACAACTAAACGCTAACGGTAAATTAATTGCTCGAACTTTGAAGCGCGACTGGAAGCTAAAAAAGTAGCTGTAGCTTGTTAAAAAACTGCTACAGCGAAGTGTTGTGCATCTAGCGCTTTAGGTGGCTCTTATTCAGTGCAAGTCGAGAGAATTTAAGCAGGGAAGAGTATGAAAACATTTTTGTATTCAATAGCTGTGGCTTTGGTACTACTTACTGCTAACGCTAATCACGCTTTGGCAGGTAGTCAGCAGCATGGAAAGCCTTCATTTTCATCTGAAGCCATTGCCATTTTTTCTAAAGAAGTAGAAAAGTATGCGGCAAGCCAAGGAGCTCGTGCCTTCATTATTGCAAGGCGAGGCAGACCGATTGAAGACATGCCGGAGGGCATTCGCTTTACGCACACTGCTATTGCTATCTACTCAAGCATTCAGCTAGATAATGGAGAGACTGCTAAAGGCTATGCAATCCATAATTTGTATCAAGATGCTGATGAACAAGACGTGAGTCATTTAGTTACAGATTATCCTGTAGATTTTTTCTGGAGTGCTTATGCGCTCGAGGCTGGTCTGATTATCCCATCGGTTGCCGTGCAGCAAGCGCTTATAAGTATGTACAGCGAAGATAGAGCAAAATTGTTGCATAACCCACGCTATTCAGTGGTTGCTAACCCATTCAACAGTGAACGACAAAACTGTACCGAGTACACCCTAGATGTGCTGAATGCTGCGGTGTACTCCACCACAGATATAGCCCAGCTAAAAGCTAATGCAAAGGCATATTTTACGCCGCAAAAAGTAAACATGAGCCGCGCCAAACTTGGCTTGGCGAGTATGTTCAGCGACGGCGTGACGCTGTCCGATCACGGTCGTAAGGTGGAAACAACTACATTTGGAAGCCTTGCTCGTTACATGCAGAAATACGATTTATCGGAAAAGGCAGTTATTTTTGCGAGCAACGGTGAGACAACTATTATCGAGGAATTTAACAATGCAGATTCAGAATAAACCAACGAAAGCATTTCGAATAGCATCACTGGCAGCCCTAATTGTGGGTGTGGGCGCTTATTTTATCGGCCTTTACAATGCCCCAATGGCGCTTAATGAAAAAGGTTATTACTTCACTATTATGTTATTTGGCTTGTTTTCTGTAGTGAGCTTACAAAAAACGGTACGCGATAAAATGGAAGGTGTGCCAACTACCAAAGCGTATTTCCTTGCATCAGCTGTAGCTACTGCATCAGCCATCGTATTGTTAGTGGTTGGCTTATTAAATGCTGAGCTTTTATTAAGTGAAAAAGGCTTCTTCGGCATGGCCTTCACTCTAAGCCTCTTTGCCGCTATTACGGTGCAGAAGAACGTACGCGATAGCCAAACTACCGACGAGTCACGCAACACAAAAAGCGATACTCAAAACAGCGCTACTGAGCACGAAGACTCTCCCAAAGTGAAAGCCGCTTAAAAAATGGGGTCAGAGTACATTAAATAAATGGGGTCGGAGTACATTTCTAAGTAATGTACTCCGACCCCATTAGTTTTACGATTTACGCTTTTGGTTTCGGCGCATTTTCAGTATGGTAGGTGTAACGCTGGTTAAGCATTCAGCCAGCTTGTTCAACGCATCAGGGATGAATTATGCGCAAACCCGTTAAATACCGGATAGCTTTTCTAATAGTTGCTGCTGCCTGCTTTTATGTAGGAACGTTATTTTTACCTGAAACCCTTCCTGAAATAACCTTCTCCTTTGAAAGTATTTGGGCTAGCGCACATTGGCGAAATACCTTGCTTGTTACGTTGGCATATTTTGTCTTTTTGCCTGTACTTTACTATTTCTGGATCATTCAAATTGGCAATCAGGCTCTGTGGAAATTATTGTTAGTTCTTTCTTTAAGTAGTTTGGTCGCACGCTATAACTATCCAGAGCAGTTAGCCTATTACTTTGAATTCATTACCTATCTTAAATATCCGATTATTGCCGTATTGATGGTGATAGAAATTCTACTCCTGGTAACGATAGTTAAAGCATTGTGGGGGGCTCGAAAGCTCTCTGGCGACCCGCGAATTCATATGCTGGAACAATATGAAGGCGATAACATTTATGAAAAAGGGTCAAAAGAAGCAAAGAAGTTAGAGTTGGCACTTATGTTTGCTCATGAGCCCGCCAGTTGGTACTACGCCATTCCTCGTTTTAGTAGAAACCATGTTCCCGCCATAGCCAATCTGCGTTTATGGTCTGCACAGTGGTGGCATGTGTTATTGGTTTGTGTAGCGCTTGTAGTTACGACGTATGCAAGTTATCTCGCCATTGCACTTTGGAGTGAAACGGTTGCCATTGTCGTGGCAACCTTGGTTTTTTACCTCATAGTGATGTTCATTGCTAACTACAGAGTCAGCAAGCATTACTCTGTTTACCTTATAAAAGATAAGCTTATGGTGAATAATTCATGGTGGGGAATGACTGTTATTCCACTTTCAAATATTCAACAAGTCGAAACAGGCAGTTGGACAGCAGCTTCAACACAAGAACAGTTCCATGTCGGTAGAGGCAACGCAAACGTTAAGCTTACCTTTGTGTCAGAACAAAAGTATTACTCGGGTTTAGCGACTTTTATTGAGCCGATGGACACACTTTATCTCAGTGTCGACGACCCTTCAGCATTACATGGGATTTGTCAGCCCCAACAACACACCGAATAAATGGGGTCAGAGTACATTACTGAAAAAGTACTCTGACCCCATGATCTCAAAATGCTAGTCGGTTTCGGCTTGCCATTCAGCTAATTGCTTAGCGATTTGTGCTGAGACTCGTTCGTCAACTATTGCGGCGCGCCGATTCATTTCGTGGTGCCATTGGCTGTTTTGTTTAATATGTGAAGGTACTGGCGCATGACGGTTCAAAGGACCCGGGTAATAGTATGCGTCAGCAACGTCTGAAAGCTTTTGATTCGTGCCGTCTGCAAATCGTGCTGAAATGCTGGATAAAGGGGAGTTCAATTCACTCTTTTCGTTAAGCAAAACAAGCGTAGGAGTAGAAATATCGGGTATTGTCGATGTGGAAAAGTGGGTCCATACTGTCGCAATATTTAGGTCCTTAAGTTTAAAAATAAAGGGCACAAACTCATTGAGCGCTTCTCCCCGCTTTAACGATACAGGCTGCTTTAATGTATGCATTGCGCCAAACAGAAGAATCGCTTTATCGTTTTGTTCAGCTATCTGCTTCACAGTTTTTTCATAGTTAACAATGCGTGTTTTGGTGAGAGACTGCCATTGCTCTTTGCTCAATCCTTCCCATTTAAACTCTGGTTCAGCTAGAGCTATGCGCACTTTATGGTTTGACGATGCATTGAGTAACCTTAGTTTCTGCACAAAATGTCGGTAATGCTTATATTGCCACGCCATGAAATAAATACTGTCCTGCCACAAAGGCTCTAACTCTTGCAGTGAAACCTTTGTATTGGGGTTAAGCAGATAATCATCCAACTCGGGCTGGTAATGGCTATTACCGAACTCAGTCACAATAACGTCGACACTCTCAAAGATATCACGATCAGACAGAGCGTTGATTAAGAGCTCTGTCGGTGCTGCGGAGCCGTGTATATCACCAATTGCCACGATTTGATGTTCGCTTAATAAATGCTTAAAGGTTTGATTTACCTTGTTGTTCCCAGAATTAGCGATATGAGTTGAAGGCGAAACCTCGTTAGCAAAAGAAGTGTAAGGTAATAACACCGAACACATAACAATGACGAAAAGCGAATAAATCGAGAAAGAGTGGTAGCGCATCATATATATGAAAGAATAGTTTGTTTGTAATTGATTATCATTATTATTTATTGTAAATGAAAGGGGAGGTAAACATAAAACGGACGTTTTTACGTAATTAAATTAAAATAAAGTGGTATGAAGGTCATTGGCTTTAAAAAGGTGAATGAGTTGTAAAGTCTGCCGCTTCTCCTTTATTACGGACCAATGTCGAATTGATTCGGCTCGAGTGCTTGCGTATTCTCGACATACTTAATGAAATAACTGCTATAGGTGACAAACGTTGTGTGTGAACTTTTAGGCATGAGTGCGAACACTCCTACTGACCTATGTTTTAGTTTTACCGGGCTGACTCGCCGCGGTGGTGAAACAGGGCCGCATAAAGACGGCTGGGGCGTTGCTTTTTATGAAGGGAAGGGTGTGCGTATGTTTCACGATCCCGAGCCTTGCGCCACATCACCCATCGCAGACTTTGTTTCGAAGTTGCCCATAAAAAGCAAGAATGCGATTTGCCATATTCGTCAGGCTAATGTGGGTAACATTAACTTAGCTAACACGCACCCCTTTACTCGCGAACTGTGGGGGCGATACTGGGTGTTTGCGCACAACGGACAACTCCCTAATTTCTCGCGCCGTACGGGTGTTTACGAAGCAGTTGGGGATACCGATAGCGAAGAGCTTTTCTGCGATATTATGAATAACGTTAGGCAAAACCTCCCTCGAGACGCTATGCCTGAGCAGTTAGCTGAAACGTTAGTTTCACTTGCAAAGGAGTATGCTCAGCAAGGTGTATTTAATTGCTTACTGAGTAACGGCGACTGGCTCTTTACCTTCTGTAGTACAAAGTTAGCTAGCATTACCCGCAGAGCACCTTTTGGCCCCGCTTGTTTGAGTGATGTAGAGGTGGAAATTGATTTTGCAGCTGAAACCACGCCAAAAGATGTAGTGAGCATTATTGCTACTGAACCGCTAACAAACGATGAACAGTGGGATATCTACGAACGGGGTGAGTGGAAGCTATGGCAGGAAGGCGAAGTCATAGCCTCGGGTAAAGTGGATGTCCCTGAACACAAAAAAGAAGCCGAAATGGTTGCACCAGATCCATCGCTTCACGACTAATCACGAACTATGGGGTCAGAGTAACTTAAATGGCCCCGCTCTCAAAAAGCTCGGCGCTGAGTTAGTAACCCAGCGTAATAATGTACTCTGACCCCATAACTCGAACTATGGGGTCGGAGTAACTTTAATTGCTCCACTCTCAAAAAGCTCGGTGCTGAGTTAGTAACCCAGCGTAATAATGTACTCTGACCCTAATATTCAGGTTAGCTAGCTCGATAATGTACTCTGACCCCATTTTTAACCCAATACTTGCGTGATGGCTTGTTTTACTACTTGGTAGCGGGCGGGTAGAGCGCTGTGGGGTGTTTGAACACTGTATAGGGGCTCGGTTACTTCATCTTTTGCTTTGTAGACAGTAAGTTTGTCGGCAAAAGACACAAAGTCTAGTGTGCTGGTGGGCAGCACAGTGTATCCTAACCCTTCGCTTACCGGCAGCAGAATTTGCGAAAGTTGGTTGATGTAGCCAGTATGAGGCAGCTTATTCGGATTAATGTTGGCTAACTCAGCTTCTCCGCAATCGTTAAAATAGCGCTGTAAGTAGTGCATGGCATCAGGGTGATTAATAAGCCCTAGATGCTTGATGACGGCTTCTATTATTCTACCATCATCAGTTTTACTCTTTGCTTTTCCAGATACGCTTGCTACTTTTGCTACCGAATCCGAATCCGAATCCGAATCCGAATCCGAATCCGAAACAAAACCCTGCGCGTTTTCAGATAACCCAGGAATCTGCGCAGCAAGCGCATCAGGT
>NZ_JAFLMX010000120.1:0-29660 GCF_017849675.1 Alteromonas sp. AO-Serp | reverse complement strand
ATTTCTTGACGCTGAACACCGCGTACATAAGCAAGCATACCTTCTTCACCGAAGTAACCTATTGCAAGGTTGTCAGTAGACAACCATGCAAAAGGTTACTTCGGTGAAGAAGGTATGCTTGCTTATGTACGCGGTGTTCAGCGTCAAGAAATTCGCCAAGGCCTAGCGTGCGTTAAACACCAAGCGATGGCAGGTTCTGACCTAGGTGACACGCACAAAGAATACTTCTCTGGCGAAGGCGCACTAAAAGCGTCTGGTGAAGATAACACTATGAACCAGTTTGACGTATAACGTGAACAGGCAATGAGTTAAACGGAAAGCATCCCAACCTTTCCTACAGGGCACCTTCGGGTGCCCTTTTTTGTGCGCGTCATTCACTTCACTTATGCTTTTTGCATAAAACAAAAAAAGCCATATTTTTCTAAATTTCATAAAAAAACAATATACCAACTATATTTCAATACCTTATAGGTATAACGGCGGCCAATTTAAGACTAAACGCTTATCTGACATTGAAATAAAAAAGCTTTATAATAGCTATGTTTAATTAGGTTTAAAAAGAGCATTAGAATAATGAATATAGCGAAGGTCGACCTGAATTTATTGGTTTATTTAGATGTGCTGTTGCGCGAAGGAAGTGTAACGAAAGCTGCAAACCAGCTAAGCATTACTCAACCAGCAATGAGTAACGGCCTGAAGCGCCTTCGCGATCTATTTAAAGATCCGCTTTTAGTTCGTACCAGCGATGGGATGACCCCCACCAAGCGTGCGCTTGAGCTACAACCCATTATTCGCGATGTGCTTAGTCGATTGGAAAGCTCTATTCAGCCCGAGACTGATTTCGATCCGTTAACCAGCGACAGAACTTTCCGCATTATGACCAGTGACTATGCAGAGAGTACCTTGTTACTTGAACTCGTTGGAAGACTGGCCGATTTAGCGCCCAATATTACGCTTGATCTTATTACGCCGAGTGACGTGACGTTTCACGATGTCGAGCAAGGTAAAGTGGATATGGCAATTAACCGCTTCGAAGAACTGCCTTTGTCATTTCACCAAAAAGTTATCTGGTATGACACCTTTAGCTGCGTAATGAGTTCCGACCATCCGCTAGTAGAAAAATGCAACCTAGAAGGCTACTTGAGTGCCCAGCATATTTGGGTGAGTAAAACGGGGTTTGGCGTGGGTGTAGGTATTGATCCAAATGAAGTACAAAAACTGGGTTGGGTTGACGCAGAGCTTACAAAAATCGGAAAACAGCGTGCTATTCGCGTATTTACTCGTCATTACCATGCAGCGCTTCAGATTGCGAAAAAGCAGAAACTTATTGCTACCTTACCAAGCAAAGCGGCGCGTTTATTCAAACACGATCCAGATGTGGTGATTAAAGAGCCGCCTTTCGACATACCACCTATTGCACTGAAAATGGCGTGGAGTGCCCTACTTCACCATGACGCAGGTCACATTTGGTTGCGCCGCTTAATCAGCGATGTAGCTAGCGAAATGAATGCGGGCTAAACATTCACAAAATATATGGCAGAAATACAAACCATAAATTAAAAAACTATCTCTATACACACTACACTGGGTGAACAGACAAATGTATAGAGGTAGTTATGCAAGGATATATTACTAGAGGCCGACTACAGGTTGCCGAACAACTCGATAACTTTATTAATGAACAGGCACTTCCTGGCACAGGCGTAGATAAAGACACCTTTTGGCAAGGTGCAGAAACCCTCTTCGAAAAATTCATTCCTCAAAATCGCGCACTATTAGAAAAGCGAGAACAGCTTCAGCGCGCTATTGACGATTATCATAAAGCTGGTAACCCGGTAAACGGAAACGAATATACCGACTTCCTAAAAAGCATTGGTTACCTTGTTGAGCAGCCATCACAAGTAAGTGCACAAACACAAAATGTAGACGCCGAAATAGCGACAATGGCAGGCCCTCAGTTAGTCGTGCCAATCAACAACGCTCGCTATGCACTTAACGCGGTAAATGCCCGTTGGGGAAGCCTTTACGACGCACTATACGGCACTGACGTCATCAGCAATGAAGGTGGCGCAGAAGCGGGAAAAAGCTACAACCCCGTACGCGGCGCCAAAGTAGTTGCGAAAGCGAAAGACTATCTAGATAGCATGATACCGCTTGCGAAAGGCAGCCACGCTGACGTTACTGAGTATAAGATTGAATCAGGTAAATTGGCGATAACTCTTGTCGACGGCGATGAAACCACCTTAGCAAACACAGAGCAATGGCTAGGATACCAAGGTGACATTAGCGCACCGTCAAGCCTGCTATTTGCACACAACGGTCTGCATTTTGAAATTCAAATAGACCCGACTCACCCTATTGGCGAGAGCGATGCCGCAAACGTAAAAGACGTACTGGTTGAAGCTGCATTAACCACCATTATGGACTGCGAAGATTCCGTCGCTGCTGTTGACGCTGAAGACAAAACCTTGGTGTATAGCAACTGGTTAGGCTTAATGAAAGGCTCGCTAAGCATTGAAATGACAAAGGGCGGCAAGCAGCTTGTTCGCGCTATGCATGACGATAGAAGCTACCAGCCGTCTAAACACGCTTCACAAGACAAGCTAAAAGACGGCGAACTAATACTTTCTGGTCGAAGCCTTATGTTTGTTAGAAACGTGGGCCACCTTATGACTAACAATGCTATGCTCTTTGACGGCGAAGAAGTGCCAGAAGGGATCATGGACGGTTTAGTCACTTCACTTATCGCAAAGCATGATCTTTTAGGAAACAGCAAATTTAAAAACAGCCGCGAAGGCAGTATTTATATTGTTAAACCTAAAATGCACGGGCCAGAAGAAGTGGCATTCTCTAACGCATTGTTTGGTGCTATCGAAGCGATTATCGATGTTCCAGCTAACACCCTTAAAATGGGCATAATGGATGAAGAACGCCGCACAAGTATCAATTTACAAGCATGTATTGCCGAGGCTACTTCACGCGTTGTGTTCATTAACACGGGTTTCTTAGACAGAACCGGTGATGAAATTCATACCTCAATGCTTGCCGGTCCTTTTGCAGAAAAAGCCGCGCTCAAGTCTATGGCGTGGATTAAGGCTTATGAAACTGCAAACGTCGCAGTAGGCCTTCGTTGTGGTCTTTCTGGCAAAGCGCAAATTGGTAAGGGCATGTGGCCAATACCTGACGAAATGCAAAATATGATGACCGCCAAAATAGGTCACCCTAAGGCCGGCGCTAATACTGCTTGGGTACCCTCACCTACTGCTGCAACACTGCACGCGCTTCATTATCACGATGTAAATGTGTTTAACGTTCAAAAGTCGCTAGATGAAAACTTTAGTGGCCTTGCTGACATACTTACCATTCCATTGTTGGAAGATGCCTCTACTTTGACGCGTGAAAGTATTAAGCGTGAAATCGACAATAACGTTCAGGGCATTTTAGGCTACGTTGTACGCTGGGTTCACCAAGGCGTAGGCTGCTCGAAAGTTCCTGACATCAACAATGTAGGCTTGATGGAAGACCGCGCGACGTTGCGAATTTCATCGCAGCATATCGCTAACTGGCTAGAGCACGGCATTGTAAGTGTAGATCAGGTAAAAGAGTCTTTGGCTCGTATGGCTGTCTTAGTAGATGAGCAAAATGCGGGGGATCCTGAGTATATCCCTATGGCACCTGATTTAAACAGCTCAATTGGTTTCTTAGCCGCAAGCGATCTAATCTTCAAAGGTAAAGAGCAGCCTAGCGGTTACACAGAACCTTTACTGCACGCACGTCGCCGCGAAATGAAGGCAAAACTTGCGGCGAGCTAGTACAAAATATGAGGGCTAAGAATTGGAAGCTAATAGCTATATTCCATACGGTAAAACACCAAAGAATTAGCTAGCTAGTTTCAAGCCTCATCAGACGCATTTGAATAAGGCTCACTCTGTTAGTAAACAGAAGTGAGCCTTTTTATTTATTGCTGGTGTATTACTAATGCGTTTGCATTTATTGTCGCGACGCGTGAAATCACTTCGCAAACTCACTCAAAAGCGAACTGTGTAGTGATATGGCAACACTTTAGACTAAAGATATCGCTTATCTCCCCCTTGATACTTTGCTGATAATGCATGAGTAAACTACGCTTTTATAGTGTGGGGCGCAGCGTTTGTTATTCCGTTGGAACTAAACACTTAGCGCAAAGCCTCCTTAGTTTGGAGTATGCACATGCAGATAGCCTCGGCAGCAATACCGAATAATTTATTACAGGCGAACGTCACGCAAATTGTGCCCATCTTTTCAGGTGGAGGAACAAGATTGAGCGCCCATATCGGCATCATTAAAGCGCTGCAGGACATGAACGTAGGCTTCGACACTTTAGTGGGTGTATCAGGTGGCTCGATTATCGCTTCGCTTTACGCCAAAGGTTACACAGTGGAGCAAATGCGAGAGCTCGCACTGGTTACTGATTTCAAGCAATTCACTGAATTTTCACTCGTAAGATTACTCCGGGAAGGCGGACTTTCTTCTGGCGACGTATTTCAACGATGGATTGACGAACAGTTGGAAGGCGCAGTGTTTGCCGACCTCCCACTCAACCTGCATATTCTCGCTACCGACGTAAACGGCGGCGGACCAGTTTTGTTCAACAAGCAAACCTCTCCAGATATGAAAGTGTCAGAAGCAGTGCGGTACTCTATGTCGATACCGCTCATCTTCTCATTCAAACCCTTTAAAGAGCACTTGCTAGTAGACGGCGCTATATTGTCTGAAGACGCGCTGTTTGAAGATTGGCGAGGCGATGGCACGCCATCAGTATGCTTCAGACTGCAAAGCACCGAACAAAAACGCAAGGCCATTAAAAAGAACTTACTTCAACTGCCCCAATACGTCAGCATGCTTATTCGCACGTTTATGACGGCAATATCCAGGGAGTACGTCAATGCGAAGTATTGGCACAATACCGTGGTGGTGAATACCGGGGAGATTTCCGCGGTAGATTTTTCGCTTACACCTGAAATTAAGAACACACTTTTTGAGCTCGGTTATGCAACCACGAAAGAGTTCTTGCCCAAAAAGTGTGCGGGATTTATGAGAAGCAGTGCACTTTAACGGTTTCAGAAGGTAATTATAAGTCGCTAGCGCTTACACTTTATAAAAGTCACGATACCAGTCGACAAACGCTTTTACGCCTGTTTCAACATCGGTAGATGGCTGGTACCCAGTATCTTCAACGAGCGACGACACATCAGCATAGGTGTCAGGCACATCGCCAGGCTGCATAGGAAGAAGTTCTTTCTTCGCCTCAATGCCCAATGCACTCTCAAGGGTTTCAATAAACTTCAAAAGGTGCACTGGTGTTTGCGCACCAATATTGTAAACCTTATAGGGCGCCTTACTCGTACTTGGATCTGGATTGCCGCCGTCCCAATTCTCATTAGGTTTAGCCACATTATCCAATGAGCGAATTACGCCTTCAACGATATCATCGATATAAGTGAAGTCACGACGGTGGTTACCATAGTTGTAAACCTGTATTGTTTTACCTTCCAAAATAGCCTTAGTGAACTTGAAAAGCGCCATGTCTGGACGGCCCCAAGGCCCGTAAACAGTGAAAAAGCGCAGCCCCGTTGTAGGCAAGTTATACAGGTGACTATAAGTATGAGCCATTAGCTCGTTAGCTTTTTTAGAAGCCGCATACAAGCTAACTTGATGATCTACGTTATGCTGTTCTGAAAACGGCATAGTCTCATTCGCACCGTAGACTGAGCTAGATGACGCGTACACCAAATGCTCGACGTTATTATGGCGACACCCTTCTAGAATATTCACAAAGCCAACAATATTTGAGTCGACGTAAGCGTTAGGATTTTCAAGTGAATAACGCACACCAGCTTGAGCAGCCAAATGCACCACTCTATCAAATTTGTGCTCTTCAAAAAGCGCAACCATTTTGTCGCGCTCCTCTACCCCCATCTCGATAAATGAAAATAAACCAGCTGCATTAGATAATTTAATCTCGTCTAGACGAGCGTGCTTTAAATTCACATCGTAATAATCGTTAATGTTGTCAATCCCGACAACATGGTCACCACGATTGATAAGGTATTGCGATACAGCTGCACCAATGAAACCAGCTGCTCCGGTGACTAAGATTTTCATTCGATTTCCTTTTTATTCGAAGTGGTAGCGACCATAAACGATTTTAATAACTCCACGATAAAC
Organism: Alteromonas sp. AO-Serp; assembly: GCF_017849675.1. Lineage (NCBI taxonomy): Bacteria > Pseudomonadati > Pseudomonadota > Gammaproteobacteria > Alteromonadales > Alteromonadaceae > Alteromonas > Alteromonas sp. AO-Serp. Next base: position 23,453 of record NZ_JAFLMX010000120.1, on the reverse strand, counting down.
TTTTACACTAATATGAGGTATCAGGATTTTTAAGGGCATTTTTTTAAAATGGCCCCGTATCATCATAACAAAAGACGAAAATTTCGTTAAAAACGAATCTAATTTGGGATGGCGTGGAATTGCCATATTCACAACAATTAGATTGAAGAAAATAGTTTCAATTTTCGAAAGCTTTGTATCGTTACCATCAAGATTTGTTCCAAATTTTTCTTTAAAGCTGCAAAAGTTGAGCTCAACTAACCTAACCGCATAAATTGCTTCCGTACGGAATCCGAGAGCTGTTGCGAATGATAAGAATTTTTCTAAATGTTCTTTATCATTCAGTGAGCAGAACAAGCATTTTAAATCCCAGAGATCTCTGAAAGGTTTTTCGTAATCCTCGTTAAAGAAAAAGTGAATGATGCAGTGTAACAATCGCCACTCTAAAGAGAGAGTTTGGCTTACACCGTCTACTCTTGCACTTTCTGCAAGTACACTTTCTATGGGTATCGATTTACCAGTGATCGGAGGAATGAGAGTGTGGTGGACATCTAATGTCGTACCTGAGGTTATGTGCCTGAAAGGAGGAAGTTCGTGTGACCATTTTCGATAATATTGCTCATCGTAATTATCTAACCTCTTTTCTCTCCACCCGTTACCTTTAAGAATACTCTCAACTTCATGAAGACATTTTTTATCGACCAAAATGTCTATATCTGACATCAATCTACCATGTGAGTTCTCGTCACTTGCGAGGATGTACGCTGCACCTTTTAGGAATATGGGGTTCACTTCTGCGTTAGATAAGAGCTTTTTCAAGCTATAGCTCTCATTCCGGACTTGCTGTGCTTGCCTTTGAGCATATATAGAAGACGAATCAAGGTGCTTTAGCGCAAAGTGCGAGCGGAGCGCAATATTATTTACAGACAAAATGTTGGCTAGAGTAGCTGTCATATCATTGAAGCGGAGAACTCTTAAAATGTCCTGCCATTTGTCATCATCGAGGTCTTGCGCAAGTCGAGGACTTTCGAAAAGGTTAATAATTTCTTGAGGAGTAATATTGAGCTTCATTTAATTATCTTATGTAGGGTAGACTCAATATCGTCAAAATCAGAATAGGTTATCGCATACGCTTCGGCATCACTCGCAATAGTACATAATTTCTTGAACGCGATATCTCCCAGAATACTATAGTTGAAACTATTTCTGATCAAAATCGATAAGGCTTGCGTCATGTTAAGACTAAGGATTTCAACTCCTGAATCTTTTCTGTATTTTGGCGTAACAACACCAGCAATCTTTGCTGGCTGTAAAGAGTTAAAATGTAGTCTATTCATCGTTTTGACGTGCGCTACATCTCCTTTTTGTGTCCCTTTAGTAACACAAGAAAACATCGCATTTGGAAAAGCTGAGCGGATAATATCAATAGAGTTATTTTTTAATGATGCTGGCCTAAAGAGCGGCGAAACAAAGCCACTAGCTATATCGATAACTGCAAATTCATCTGAGAACAAATTCCAAGACTTTAATCCTAAATAGGCCGAAAGTGTGCTTTTTCCCGAGCCTTGGGAAGCAGGGAAAATAATAGCTTTTCCATTCATCTCTACGACGGACGCATGAATCAAAATCTTACTGTGATCATAGCTTCCGATACACCAATTCATTGCCCATTCAACGGATGGCAGGCACTTGTCATAAGCGACTGGATTAAAAATTCGCTGCCCATCTAGCATAAAGATTTTCTGACGTCGAAAAAACCTTCTTATAAAACTGCTAGTTTCTATATCAATAGTAAAGTCTATGCTTTCATTAACTTCCGAACGATGTTCACTTTCATAGAGCTTGTACAGCTCTCTCTTTACATAATTAGGCAAGTTAAGAAATTGAAAGTTAAAGTCACCGATATCAACTATCAAGAAGTGGCCTCTTTAAATATCCATTTGATGACAATGCTTCGAGTATTGCACTTACTGTGTCATCTGTCGAAGAGCGCTGAAAACTCTTCACCCAATCAACTTGGCCCTCCAAGAAGACTAAACATGAGAGGTTGGCGTGAGTAAAAAAGCTTGTTTCGCCTGTTGCTAATTCAAAAAAAGCGATGCCAGAAAAATCTGGCATCGCGTAATGAATATATTGCTCTTTTAACATTTATCGCAATTTAGCAATTAACAGTTTAACGAAGTTATGCCAACCGGTATTTTCGATGTATCACCTGAAGCAATACCTGATGAAGAGTCTGACCAATATTGATTACCGATTTCAGTGGACAACGCGCTATCAAGAGGTTTTGACCAGCGAGGTGACGACATTTTATTTTCCAAACCATGTTCTACACACATCGAGCCCCAGAAATCTTCCGCAAGAAGCTCTGCTGAAGAGTTCAATATTTTGTCCCAATCAGCTAACCCGAAGTAGATGTTCAGATACATCGCAGCCAAATCCATTTTACTATCACCCGTGTCATCTTTGTCAAAGACTTCAGCAATATTAAAACTAATTTGTTCTACCGTAGAGCCATCTCCAAATGTCACTTGGGTGGTTGATAAGAAATGTGCCATACCTTTGACATAACTATTTAGAGTAGAGCTCGAATGGTGTGAGCCAAAGATTTTTTTAATTTTCTTTTTTGCTTTCCAATGACTACTACAAGCAGATGATTTTGTTAATTTTTTCCAGGTACCAGGGGACCAGCCGCCGGTAATCTCAGGAACGGAACAAGTAACATTTATGACTTTCGAGCCACCAGATATACCAGAAGCGTTACAGGCCCCCCAAACTGAAGTAGATGGAAGAACAGTGATACCCGCGACCGCTCCTGTGGTCTTAATAAATTTGCGTCGACTATTGTTAGCTTGATTGTTCACAAATTACTCCAAAAATTCAGTGACTTCTGCTTATTTCATTACAGGAAAGCAAGAATCGCTCCATAAAAAAAGCACTTATTATTTAGCTGGTTACATCCGCACTGTGTCATTATTGTTAAAAAAGCTGACACAAGTTTACTCTGTACACTTTTACAAAACTAACACACAAATCATAATACATTTGCTTTCAGCAAAGCTATACTTACTCTACATAATTATAATCTTACAGGTTCATCAGTGCTAATTGAAGAGTTAAAAAGTCTTGTTAAAGAAAATGCCGACGTACTTCCTTACTCAGAATCAAATACTTCGGGAACTGAAGGCTTCAAGAGAGATGTGGCTTGTATAGTCCGGCCCATCACATTGGATGTTATTCAAGAACTCATCAAGTTTGCAGGCAGCGTAGTTAATACTCCGAACCAGTTTTCATTGTACCCGATTAGTTCTGGGAAAAACTGGGGTTATGGCTCGTCAATGCCGAGTACAGTTGAAGAAAAAGTGGTGCTTCTAGACCTTTGTGCACTAAACGACATTACCTATTTCGACGAAGAAAATGGTGTCATTTCTATTCAGCCTGGCGTTACTCAAAGCGCTCTATTTGAATACTTGTCCTCCAAACAAACTTCATACATGGTTCCGGTTACGGGCGCTGGCCCAACGACAAGTATTTTAAGTAACGCTCTCGAGCGTGGCTATGGTATTACGCCGATCGCTGACCACTTCACCTCAGTGATGTCGATAAAAGGATTTTTGGCAGATGGAAGCTTCTACCAGTCCTCTCTCCAATGCATGAGCGATATGGCCAATGGTGATAATAGTGAATGTTATGTAGATAAAACATTTAAATGGAAACACGGCCCTTATCTCGACGGAATTTTCACTCAATCTGGAAACATGATTGTAACCGAAATTACCCTATCGTTAGCTCGTGTAAAGCCTGCGTTTGACTCTTTTTATATGCGCTTTTTCGATAAAGAAAGTTTCGATAACGCTTATGCAGTTGTGAAAGAAATTTTCCACAATTTAGAAGGCGTTGTAGGGTCAATAAATTTGATGGATAAAAGGCGTGTCGCCGCGATGGTCGCAGACAACCCCCAAGGCTGTGGTAACCATAAAGTAATGACAGGTGAACAAGTAGACGTAATTTCTAAACATTACGATGTACCAGAATGGACATTAGTAGGAACGGTCTACGGCACACATTCGGTAGCAAAGGCTGCAAAAAGTGATATCAAAAAAATTGCAAAAGGAAAAGCCGATCAAGTTCTGTTCTCTAGCGACCTATTGGTTAGATTAGGTCAAGTTGTCACTAGAAGGCTTAGCCTTCCGATATTAGATAGTGCAAGAGAGCAACTTGAAAAGCTCTCTGCGGGTATGGAGGTAATGCAAGGCAAGCCCAGTCAGGTTGCTTTACCTCTGGCTTATTGGCGCAACCCTAGAGTTCGACCAGATAAGTCACGATTGATGAACCCCGCAAAAGACGGTTGTGGTCTGCTTTGGTACGCCCCTCTTGTACCAGCTAAAGTAAGCTCAATGAGAGCTTTTATTGAAATGGTTCGAAGTATTACCCCAAAATATAATATTGAACCCATGATAACCTTTACAAACCTTAGTGGGATTTCGACTGACAGCACTATCCCAATTGTGTTTGATTTAGAAAATCCGCAAGCAGTAGAAGATGCACACGCATGCTTACAGGCATTGTTTGATGAGGGCTTGAAACAGGGGTTCATCCCTTACCGATTAAACATTCAACAGCAATTAGAACTAAATGCTAACAGTACGTTTTGGAAAACGGCCGGGAAAATCGCTCACGCATTAGATCCTGCTGGCATTATAAGTCCAGACAGATACAACCCTTATAAACCCTAATACTTTACGTCATTTTTATTAAGTATTGCCATAACGTGTTTAACTGGGATTGCGTAACTAATTCCACTTGGAGATGAAAGAGCTGCTTCTTTGCCCTGGCTTACAAAGACTTTGTTAATCACACCCACCAATTGCCCTGTCTCTATATTATAAACAGGGCTACCTGAATTACCTGGAAATGCTGTGGCGTCGAGTTGATATACGAGTTCAGGCTTTTTTAGTCTCTTGAGCATTGAGACTGTCAACTGATCTGCATTCCTCGCAGGTATCGCATCAGGCGTAATAGCTGAGATAAGTCCCTTATGCGTAGCTGGATAAAGTCCAATTGCTGCACCTAAGGGAAACCCAGTAAAAGCAATTTCATTGCCTGGCTTCAATAAAGTTTCGCTTCCCATTTTTAATGGCTTTAGTTCATTACTGATTTTCAATAGCGCTAAATCATGAACAGGATCGATATCGATAATTTCTGCTTTTTGAGCGGTGACGTCTCGACCTTCACCGTGAATAGCAACATAGTGTTGCACAATTTGGGGATCTAGAATTTTTGAAACCACATGATAATTGGTTATGACCCATTTACCGTTGCCAACTACAAAGCCAGTACCAAGAACTTGATTGCCATCACTTTCCAGTGGTGTATACAAACCGATAGCGACGACAGAATCCGTTGTCTTAGACACTACATCAACAAATGAATAGCTTGCATTCGCACTTATAAAAGGTGAAAAAAATAGAGATGTAAAAACTAGTAATACGTTGGAATAGTGCGATAAATAGGACATGATTGACGAATCTCTTTTTTACAAGGTTGCAACATGGAATTGTTAAAGCATATAGTGCTTTTCTTTATATCTCCATTAAACTTAGCGATTTCACTCTTCGCAATGGGAATGCTTCTATCACGAAGAAAACCACACTTCGGCAAGACTTTTAAATTAATGTCACTCGCTACCTTTTTCCTTTTCTCTCAACCATATGTGAGTGACTTACTTCTCTACCCTCTAGAGCACAAGCATCACTACCCGAACACACAATCCGACGGAGACAAACCAGACTATATTTTAGTTCTTGCCTGTTACTATAGCACTTTTGGAAACGTCCCTGATACGAGTAGATGGACTGAATGCTCATTGCAGCGAAACATAGAGGCTTTAAAACTTCATAGAAAGTCAGGTGCTCCAATTTTAATAACCGGAGGCAACTTTCTTCACGATTCAAACGTTAATTATTCTGAAAAAGCCAGAGAGTTTTTCGAGGAATTGGGCGTTAGTAAAGATAAGATAATTATCACCAAGTTAGGCACTGATACGGAAGAAGAGGTTTTGTCGGCCCTTCCCTATATCGCTGGCGCAAAAACTTGGGTAGTCTCGTCAGCAACACATATTTATCGTTTAGAAAACTTGTTTAGCTTTTACAATTGTGTCGGTGAATTTTTTCCAGTCAACCACCATTCTAAAGGACTTCTAACCCCATACCTTGCATTTCCTTCCGCCTCAGCGCTATCAAAAAGCGAACTCGCTTTTTATGAATACCTAGCTCTCATGAAGCAAAAACTAATTTCTAATACAGTGAATTAGTATTACGTATAAAGTCTATGTAATTTAATGTTAAAACTCTGCTAGACTGAATAAAAAGTATCGGATATCGCTTCATCTATGGTTAAAAGTAAAAAACAAACCCTGCTCGAGAAGTTAGGGACTATAGTTGGTGAGAAAAGTAAAATTGGAAAGCTGATTTCAGGGTATAGGAAGCTGGAAGAGGCTAACTACATTTCAAGTCATTTTTCGGCATATTTGGCGCCTGTTGTTGCGAGTTCTAAAGAGTTGAAAAATGATGTTTTTACGATAAGACATGAAGTGTATTGTGAAGAACTTGGATTTGAGCCAATAAAAGAGAGTGGTTTAGAGTTTGATGAATTCGACAGCTTTTCACTTCACTGCTTAATACAGCACCATAAAAGTAAGCATTTTGCGGGCACTGTAAGAATGGTGAGGCCCATGGAGCCCGATGAACAACTTCCAATAGAAAAGTATTGCCTAAACTCCATCACGCGAAAAGATTTAGACCCCTCTCAGTTTGACCGCAAAGATATTTGTGAAATATCGCGATTAGCTGTTCCTAAAGAGTTTCGTCGACGTGTAATGGATAAATTCGCAGGGGCTGGAGTGGCAGTTATCAACGAGCACACATACTCTGAAAAAGAAGTTCGCTGCTTTCCTTTTATTGCAGTTGGGCTTTACCTCGCTGCTGCAGCGCTCGCAATCGAAGAAGATATCAAACACGCTTATGTAATGATGGAGCCGCGTCTAGCGCGAAGTATGAAGTTCATTGGTATTAAGTTCGAACAAATTGGCCCAGTAGTCGAATATCACGGTAAACGCGCACCTTATTATATCAATCAAAACTTGCTTAGAAAGAGCCTTCGCCCTGGCTTTGCAAAGATGCTTGCAGATATATTGAATTCAATAGAAAAGCAAGATTTTTGATTTGTGGGGGTGCCCACTTTCCATAAATTGAGACAAACTTAATTGGAGTTTTCTGCGATGATTAATGCAGGAGACAACTTTGAAAAAATCACGCTACCAGCAGTGCTGACCCACCATAGTTGAGAATCCAAATACGGTGATATAGAAGAGTCTGGCTTCAAACGATTGAACAAGCTTTAAGCAGAAAATGCCAGATTTATTGAATATGAGGCGCAGAGCTAAACAAGCACTACCCAAACGAATAGCCAAGTCGTATACGTGTTAAAGCAGTTAAGGGCTGAACATGGACTGCCAACTCAGCTGCGTATGGACAGCCACATCTAAGCTTTGGAATGAAAACACCTAATTAAGTGCATAACGAAAAAAGCCAGTGAGCTGAGTCACTGGCTTTTGAAAAACCGTCAACATATTTTCGGACGGGACAGCTATGTCTGCTATTACTTGCGACGGCGAAGGAAACCCATACCTACAAGCGCTAGACCAAAAACACCTAGCGTTGCAGGCGCTGGTACAACATTAGTGCTCAAATTACCTGCGTTACCTTGCGCAATTGTAATAATGTCACCGTTAACCGCTTGGAAAGTTGAAGATAGGCTGAACGCGACAGCATCAAAGAAATCAGTTAAGCCTTCTTGAGTTACCTTGTTACTAACAATATTGCCGTTTGCAATACCTTCACCTGGTGCTGGGTCCGCAATGTCTATACCAGCAACCAATTCACCATCTAAGAGACCACCGTAACTTAGGTTTTGAACAGTAATTTCTGGAGAATATTCAAGTTCGCTAAACGAGCCAGACATGAAAAGTGTGTCGTTAATTTCATCAATAAAACCCGCTGCACCAGCAGTTAGGCTCATACGGTCTGTAGATGCAAAGTCGCCAGGAAGAGAGCCTGAATACGCATCAATGATGTAAAGATCAAAAAACGAACCATCTGGGTCCAATGTCAAAGACTGCTGAGGTTGACCTGTGAAAGGGTTTAAGATTGTAGTTTCAATAACCGACAAGCCGCCAAAGTTAAATGCCAGTGTACAAGATGGGCATAAAAACTCGCCTGCACTTCCTGAACTTAACGTACCGAAACCCGTAAGTTGAAGACCAACAAAATCAGTGAAATCACCAGTATATGCTGTTCCCAAATTAACCAAATTACCCGATTGGTCTTGGAAATACTGTAGGAAGTTAAGGGTAGTAACTACGTTACCTGTACCGTTAACTGCACTTGGCTCTACTGGCTCTGGAACCGAAACACCACCTGGAAGTAGAATTGGATCGGCCGCTACTGTAAATGACATTGCTAACGTTGCTGCTACTGCTAATTTCTTAAACATGATGTTCTCCATTGTTTAACCGCTTTTCGGTTTCCCTTGTACTTGCTAGTTACGTGCCAATTTTTAAGGCATTGATTTAATGACCTTTTTTCTCATGGGGAAATTTAACACTGTAATCTTGTAAAAAAACCAGACACTTAATTAAGTAGGCTTAACAACGAAGACTTCCTATCTGTAAGATCTTTATCAACAGTCTTAGTCTGCTCAAGAATTTTTCGAGCCTCCTCAATTTTGTTGAGTCTGATCTTTGCCTCGGCCAGATTTAAAAGTGAACCCGCAAAGACTCTAGCCCCCATTTCAAGCCCTTTCTCAAAAGTACTCTCTAACTTTTTATATTGATGAGTCGCAAGGTATATACTGCTGGCGGTCGACAGCACATTTCCATTTTTGTATCCATTTTCTAACTTTAGAGCATCTTGGATATATTTTTCTGCCATCTCAAAACTCTCTGCCTCAAAATATAACCAGGCTAAATTGTTAAAAACGACAACATCTTTTACACCGCTATCTATAAGTGCCTTATATTGGTTTATAGCTTCGGTAGCGTTCACTGAAAGTAAGGCATCAGCATAGTAACGCTTTAGGATAGAATCTGATGGGGTCAACTCTAGTGAGGATTTGAGGTAGTCTAATGCCTCGCTTTCTTTTCCCATAGCTTTTAATGCCGCCAACCTGTTGCTAAGCAATTTTGCACTGGGCGCTAACTGATAAGCTTTTTCAAATAACTCCAAGGCTTTGGCAAAATTATCATTCTGAAGTTCTAGACGAGCCATTGAATTCCAATAGCCTGATGAGGATACGAAATCCTGTTCATTAATGCCACTTAGAAGGACTTTTGCATTGGTCGAATTGCCTACTGCCAATTCAAAATGAGAACGAAGCAATTTTGCATCAGCACTATTGGCAAATTTTTGATGTGCTTTTCTCGAGACAGTCAAAGCGGAACCGATATTCTTTTCCAGCTCAAGAATATTGCATAATTGGACATACGCCTCTAATGGCGCATCAAACGAATTGATCCAATCATTTAAATCATTTTTGGCCTGACTAAAATCACCGACCCTAAGATTGATACTTGAGCGTGATAGGTAGAAAAAGTCATCTTTATTTTCTTTCGTTATACGATTAAGCTCTTTCAACGCTGCTCTGTAATCACCTTTATCAATTAAAGACGATAAGTAAAGTTTCCAGCCACTCTCTGCAGGTTTATTTTCATATAACCTTGAAAAGTACTGAATGTTGCTGTCCGTATCACCGATTTCGCGGTTTAAAACATATAGAATAGGCTCAAACTCAGATTGTTCATTGAATGACTCTATAAAGTTTTTCACCTCATTTCTCGCATTCTCATATTCATTTTTCTGAAGGTGAAAGGCGACAGATAGAACTACTGGAACTCTATGGTCAGATTTGATGGTTCTCAAAAGTTTTGCCGCTTCTAGTGATTCATCGAACTTTCCTTGTTTAAATAGCGATTGCGCTAAAACTGAAAGCAAAGCCGTGTTGTTCGGTTCGCTTTTTAACCCCTCTTTAGCGACCTCCTCTGATTGCTCAAGCTCGTTACTTCTGAAGTGAGCGAAAGCTAAAAGATATGTAGCATCGGCTGGTTGATTGTTGAGCCGAAGATTTTCCGTAAGTTGAGATTTAACAATTTCTTCGTTTCCGAATTTTAGATTCCAATAAGCGCTTTCAGCACTGGTAAGATCTTCGCTTTCATTGACTTTACTAAGAATACTCTCTTTAAGTTCAGCCATTAAACCACTGTAACTGGCGCCTGAGAAAGTTTCAGCAAGAGCTTTCTTTTCATCAAATGAGAACTTTTCTACATCATAGTCCCCGAGGTCAATATCGTAACCAAGCTTAGCTCTTGTAAGCATTTCTATTTGTTGAATTTGCCCAGTCTTTCTATAGGAGTTAGGTAACTTTTCTAGCGCACGAAAAGCCGCTTCAAACGCCCCCTCTTTAAAAGAGGCAACGGCATATACATAATTCAATCGGCTTGACTCAAGACGCTCTTTAATTGCTGCTTCAGCATGTTTCTTTGCACTACTATAATCCGCTTTAGCTAGTGCAACTTCTGCGTCCAATAAAGAAATTACGGGGTGACTATTAACCTTAGTTTTTAGATTTGTGAGTTCTTTCGCTGCATGTTCTATTTCATTTGAAAGGACGAGACTATTTATTAAATAAACTTCAACCTTAAAAGTTGAAGGTTTTACATATAGATATGACTCAAAATTTTTTGAGGCTTCTTGAAAATCACGCTTTAAAAAGGCTAACCTCCCCTTTAAAAGCAGGGCGCTAGGCTGAAGTGAGTCTTGGTTTAATTTATTGATAAGGGCGTATGCATCTTCATATTTACCTTTCGAGGCCAGTCGATAAGACTCAAACGTAGTCACTAAATCAACGTCAGTTACCTTGTTTTTAACCATTGTGTTTGCGTTTACAGACTCGCCTAACTCAATGTAACTCAACGCAATGTTTAAGGCAGTTTTTTCATCAACTTTATCTACAAGTGTTTCATGCAAATCTACTAATAGTATAACCCCTTCGAAATCAAATTGGCTGAATAAGCTATTTATCATGCCCTCAAACGCTTTACTACTTTCAGGGTCAAGCTCTACTGCTTTTGAATATTCTTTTTCTGCTGTGGCATAATCACCAAGAATCATATATAGGTCAGCAACTTTGCGACGCAAATCGCTATCACTCGGCTGCATTGATATCGCACTTTTATACTCTAAAACTGCTTCTCTAAAGTCACCCTTTGCAGTTAAGGTTTCTGCTTCGGTAATGATTTCTTCAACAGCTTTTGGCGAACAAGCTAAAAGACCGGTTATGGTTATCGCTAAAAAGCACTTCCTACGAATATCTCTGCGCATGCCTACTGTCCTCAATCCTGAATTTTTTTGTTTGAATATGAAACATATTAACCATTCCCAGACTAAATTAATATACAATCCAGTGCTTGTTGTTAAGGAAGTCTAGGACAAAGGTAGGTTCTTACGATTACCAGTCCGCGAATTAACTATTTCGGAGTCTTAAATTGGAAACTACTAGTATCTTTAGTCCTTCGTCTGTTGATTGCCTAGTAGAAAAAGTGTCTAACATTTTCAATGAATCTGACCCTAGTAGCTTTTTTCTTGGTAAACAATGGATAACTTCTTGGCTTAGTGTTCTGGATGAACTTCCTGATATTTACATTTTCAAAAATGACGATGAAATTGTTGGATTTGCCCTTCTTTCCAGAAAAAAAGCGCTGACGTTTCCACCGCTGTATGAAGGCTTTTTAAATCAAAAAGGTCAATCCCATTTTGACCAAGTATGGATCGAATATAATGGGATAATATGCAGGAAGGAAAAGATCTACGAATGCATTTCTGCACTGTTGACAGCTTTTTTCAAAAATAAGCGTAATCAACGCTTAACTGTTTCGATGACTACAGATTTCGAGTGTTGGCAAAATGCGATTTCAGAAGCAGGCTATATTTCTGAGAATACTGAAGTTTTAGGCTACAAATCTGATTTAACACTCTGGCAAAATGAGCTCGAAAAGTTTGAGTTTATTTCAAAAAACACTCATTCTCAATTAAAGCGTTCTATCAACACCATAGAGAAAAATTTAGGGAAAATTTCTTTTTCTTTTGCTTCAAAAGATAATATTTTGAATTACTTTTTCGAACTGGGGGCGCTTCACAAAAAACGTTGGAATGACTCTGAAGAGGGAAGCGGATTTGATAACCAGTTTTTTGTTCAACATCATGTAAACTTTTTGACAAGAAATAGCCAGAACATTGATCTTGTAAAAGTAAGCGCAGGCAAAGAAACTCTGGGCTATGTTTATAATATAAAGTTTGAGAAGACGGTATACTTCTACTGTTCAGGCCTTAACTATGACATCACTCATAAACACATTAAGCCAGGGTATACAATCCATCACGAATTAATGAAACACTATCGAAAACTGGGCTATCTCTGGTATGACTTTTTAGGAGGTTACGCACGCTATAAGGATAGTTTGAGCAGCGCCAAGTATCAGTTCAAAACACTTACCATTTATCGCTCTAGCAGGCAGTTAAAACTGACTAGAATTGCGAAAAAACTTATATCTTTTTTAACACTTTAGCAGGGTTCCCACCTACTATAACCCCCGCAGGCACATCATCAATAACTACAGAACCTGCTGCTACCACACTTCCTCTGCCAATATTGGCCATAACCAGTGCACCGTTGCCCAACCAACAGTTCTCTCCTACAGAGACTTTGGTAAAAACGCCGCCCTGATCTTTTATCGGCTTTTCTGGGTCAGAAAAATTATGTTGTCCTTTGCCACTCATAATGTGCACTCCGCTTCCCAACAAAGTATTTTTCCCAATTGCGCATTTACCAATGTTACATTGCGGCCCTATGTACACCCCTTCGTCAATCTCAGTATCTTGTTGTGAAAACAACGTGGCGAAACCGATGAGAACGTTTGGCGCACACGAGGTCATGACAAACCGATAAAAGCCCGAACGTAAATAACACCCTAGTTTACCGGGTATAAGCGATAGCAGCTGGCTAAAAGAGGAAAGCAGCGAGTCTTTGTTTACCACAATAGACAGCATTAAATACAAAAGCGTGAAAGGAAACATTACAAGTGCACAAAGGGCAAAAAAACTCTTCTTAATTATTGATTTCATATTCGTGCCATTGCCACTTTCAACGGGCTCAGTTGTTGTTCCCAGCTATATTCGCTAACTATTGCTTGATAGCTACGTTGTGCTTTATGTTGTGATAGCTCAAAGTTCTCAATACTTTCCACGCATGCAGCTACAAAGCTGTCCACGTCATCTACTATCCACATGCTGTCGGCGTTGGCAAACGAGATCCCTTCAGCTCCCATAGACGTGGTTATTATCGGTAGTTTACATGCTGCCGCTTGAAGCACTTTGTTCTGCACGCCTCTTGCCAACCTAAATGGCGCAACAAACGCATGAGCTTGGTGAAAATAAGGCAATATATCATCGACAAAGCCCGTGACATCTATGCCATCGCGCTCTGACAACGCCTTTATTTCTTCAACAGGGTTCATACCACCCACGGTAAATTTTGCATTCGGCGCTTTTTCACGAATGAGTGGCCAGCAATTTTTAACAAACCAAAGTACCGCGTCTACATTAGGTTTGTAGTCCATCACGCCCGTGAACAAGAAACGCGGCGCAGTGCTTATTGTCGCCGCGCAAGGCTGTGTTTTCGCTGGATAAAACGCATCGAAGTCTAATCCGTTTCCAAGCACGGTTATATCTTTCGATGAGTCTACTGAAGAATTAAATAGCTGCGCCTCTTCCCTTGCAATCAAAAAGCACTCATCAAACCGTTGGTTTGTTTTAGCCTCAAGCTTTTTTATACCTTTGCTTTCACGCTGGTATACGTAGCGCATTAAGAAAGAAGAAGAATCTGCGTATTGCGCCCACTTATCTGAATCAACGTCCATAAAGTCCATAAACAAGCGACAATGGGTATTGTTGTAATAAGGCGAGCTGAAGATGTAATAGCTTAAACTCGACGCGGTTAACAGCAGCGCATCCTCACCCTCTTTCAGTTTTTCATCAATAACATGTTGAAGTGTTTTTGAGTAAAACGCCCCAACACTTATCGGCAAACCTTGCAGTAAAGCCGAAGCATAACGCGTGAATTTACTACCTAACTGGTAAGAGTTGACCGAAATTCCAAGATGCTTGGCTAACGCTTCGGCATTTTTCTTATCTTCTGCAGTTTCTATGAGAGAAAAAACTTCGACTTCGTACCCTAAGCGATTTAGAAATTCAATTTGATGATATGTTCTAAGTTTTTCGCCCTTATTTGGGGGATACGGTACTCGTTGCGACAACACGCAAACTTTCGACATCAGCGCCTTCCAAGCTATCTTTAGTATTTTTACTTGTCCTGTAGTCATACTACTTCGAACCAAATATAAGGTCAAAGTAACAAATTAGTGATGAAGGCTACACAAGTGGCAATTCCATTGGCATACTAGAGCCATTATGCATATGTTCATCAAGAACATTGCTCACGGAAGAAATAAAGAAAGCAGTAATGACACAAACGGTTGGAACTATCCAGATTGCCTCTTTAGCCAAAGAGACGTGCGGACATTTTAAAACAGGTTTGCCCTGCCCTAAGGGAATGTGGCCCGCCGTCACTCAATTTCGGCTTGCCGCAAACGGAAAACTCCTAACTGATGCTTTTATCAAAACCTCGCAGCTATGGCCAGATGGTTCAATAAAGTGGTTGTTATGTGAAGGTTTGATTGATTTACAGCGCCATTCGGTAAGCGATGAAATAGTTCTGACGTTAGAAGCGGTGGAGAGCGACTCACCATCGAACAAGCTTGTCTCACCTGTAAACAATAACGATGAGGCGCTTTCACTGTCTCTGGACAGTGGCAAAACATTCACAATTAACAAAGCCAAGCCTTTTCAGTTTGCAACCGACAAGCACTTATCCAGCTCTTTCGATATTGTTGATATTACTCCTCAATCAATAACCCCTATTGCATTCTCTTATGCTCTTCATTGCAATAACAACGAATACAGCGCATTAACCGTTGAACAAAAATACGAGATTAGGCTTGGCTGCGATAAAAAGCTGATTGTTGAAACAGAAGCGTCAATCTTCCTTAGTACCGGAACGGTTTGTGCTCATTTAACAATGCGAAACCCAAGCGCTGCGTCACACCCAAAGGGGAAGTGGGACTTGGGAGACCCAAACAGTATTTATTTAAAAGAATGCTGTATCTCGTTCAAAGGTAAATCGCTGCAGCCTACGCTGACGCTAAATTCTGATGTCTTTAGTTCATCTGAACATGAAGAGCTGACACTTCATCAGGCTTCCAGTGGTTTTAAAAACTGGCAAAGTCCAGTCCATGTAAATCAAGACAACGTTAACTCGCTTCCGTTTCGCGGTTTTAAACTTTACCAACCAAACCACTTATTGCTTTCGGGTGACCAAGCAAAACCGCAAATTAAGATTTCAAACAGCGGTTGCACTTTTAGTATTCATGTTGATAAGTTTTGGCAAAATTTTCCTTCTTCAGCACATTTAACAGCAGACAGTTTGAGCGTTAGTTTGTTAGGTTCTAGGCATAGTGAGAATACTGAACTCCAGCCCGGTGAACAAAAAACAAGACGCATTTCAATCGCAACTTTTAACATACAATCGCTGCAGGTAGTCATTGATAGCGCTTGGTTAAAAAACGCATCTGTTTTGCCTTTTCTCCCTTCTAAATCATGCGAGTTTGACTCACTTATAAAAAATGGCATTGAAGGTTCGTCTTCTTTTTATCAAAAGCGGCTCGATATCGACGAATTTGGCTGGCGACATTTTGGTGAGCTGTATGCGGATCACGAAAAGGCACTCGCACCTGACGAGCCCTTTTTCGTGTCACATTACAACAATCAATACGACCCTATATTTGGAATGCTGATGCAGTGGTTGTTAAGCGGCGATCCTCGTTGGTTTGAACTAGCCGATGATCTTGCCAAGCACGTTGCAGATATTGATGTGTATCACACCAGTGACGATAAGCCCGAGTATAGCGGCGGATTGTTTTGGCATACCGACCATTATGTTCAGGCATATACCGCTTCTCATAGAACGTACTCTAAACATCAGCCGTCTGGTGTTTACGATGATCATGCTGGAGGCGGCGGTCCGGGTGGGCAACATTGTTATACCAATGGTCTCACTTTGCATCATTTGCTTACTGGCTACACACCGTCTCGAGACGCCGCATTATCCATAACGCAATGGGTAACCAATTATTATGAAGGCGACGGTACGTTTGTAGGCGCCCTGCTTGCGTTTAAAAATAGCGATATTCCTGGTGTTAAAAATGTAAAAACAGGAAAGTACCCTCTAGACAGAGGTACGGGTAACTACCTGCAAGCAAGGCTAGATAGATACGAACTACAAGGCCGTGATAGTGACATTGAAGCCGCGTCCTATATTATAGCGAATACGGTCTCCCCCACCGATGACTTCGACCAATTGCAATTGGATAATGTCGAAGCAACGTGGTTTTATACTGTATTCCTACAAGCCGTTTGCCGATTTATATCACTTAAAGAACAGCGCTGTGAATATGACTCGAGCTATCAATACGCAGTAGACTCACTTACTCACTATGCCAATTGGATGGCAGTGAACGAATATGCTTATCTGGACAAGCCTGACATTCTTGAGTTTCCGAATCAAACGTGGAGTGGGCAAGACCTAAGAAAACTATGCGTACTGCATTTTGCATCTAACTATTTAACTGAAGCCCAACGTACACTTGCTGAGCAAAAAGCCGAGCAACTAGCAGATGCAATTTTTCAACGCCTTAGTACGAGTACAGAAACGAGTACCACGCGCGTACTTTGTTTAATGATGCAAAACGGTCATTACTCCGGTTTTAAGCAAGCTGCCCGCCCTCTTTCATCGACTTATACACAAAAAGGTCAGGCCTTGACAGAAAAATCCAATTCATTGAGTTTTCTTTTGTCCAACCTTATTGATTTATCTCCGTCAAGAGAGAGAAAACAGCTAGTGAAACGTTTTCCACAACTTCAAAAATGGTTAGGTAAACCATGAGTATTAATACGTCTTTTATCATTCCGCATAAGGGGCGTGAAGACATGCTCATTGAAACACTAACAAGTATTGCGGGCCTAACAACACCTAAAGAACAATACGAAGTCGTTTTGGTAAGTCAGAATAATGAAATTTCAAATACGCTCAGCGCATTTATCGAAACAGTAAATTTGCGAATTGTATATAACGACGAAAATAACACGATTTCACATTCTAGGAATCTGGGTGCCGGCTTAGCGACGGGTGAATGCTTAGCATTTTTAGACGCAGATGTTGCACTTGCTTCGAATTGGCTAGATGTGATGATTGATACTCTCAAAACGCGAGACAATACGGCTCTAGTTAGCGCCATGCAGGTGAACAGCCCTAACGCGCCGCCTTTAGAGAGAATAAGAACGGCGTTAAGCAATGCTGAACTTGATGTGCCTGTCAGTTTTCTACCTGGCCGCAACTTATTTCTTTTAAAGGAAACGTTCGAGGCAGCAGGTAAGTTCCCTGAACACCTTCTTACTTGTGAAGATTATTTCTTTACCGATAAGGTTAGTAAATTAGGTGAGTTGTTTTATACCTCACAAACCCAGTATATTCACATTGGCGAAGACAAAGCTTACGCACCGATGTATAAAAAAGAAATATGGCGCGGCCAGTCCAATATTGCATCTTTAAAAGGAAGGCGCATTCCGCTGAGAGAATGGCCAAGTTTTGTTGTTCCTTTTGCATTTACAGGTGGTCTTTTACTGGCTTTTCTCGCGATAATATTCTCGCAACCTATTGTCGCTATAGTTATGTTAGTAGGCGCTTTACTGCCTTTTACAGCGTACACGTGGCGACTAAAAAGGCTTGCTAAGCAGCAAGTAACTTGGTGGCATTGTTCACTTTTTTATCTGCTTTATTTTCCGGCTAGAGCACTTGGAACATTAATAGGAGTACGCGGCGCTGTTAGTACCAGCTCGCATAAATAACAATGAAAGTTTTACAGTTTATTTGTTCAACCGGTTTCTACGGTGCAGAAAGATGGGTGTTAGCGTTATCAAAGCATTTGCCAGATAGTGTTTCGAGTGAACTTGTTGTTACCTTAGAGCCGGGTACAGAAGAGCTAGAGCTAGTAAAACAGTTCAAAGCGATAGGAAAAACTCACCACATTCCTATGCAGGGTCGTTTTGACCTGCGTGCCGTTTCGAAATTGGCGGATTTAATTCAAGAACAAGATATCGATATTATCCATACTCACGGCTATAAGTCAGATATTTTGGGCGTAATGGCGGCTAGAAAAGCAGGTATTCCGTGTGTTGTAACACCCCACGGCTTTGAAAATGCGGCCGACTTGAAACTCCGTCTCTTTATTTGGTTAGGATGTCAGTCGATGCGCTTTGCCGACAAAGTTGTTCCACTTTCTAAACAGCTAATGAGTGATGTGGAGAAGTTTAATATATCGCCTGACAAGCTTGAGTATATCCAAAATGGCGTAGACTTGTCTGAAGTAGAAGCCGTTAGACAAACAAAAACAGACAAGCCAAAAGAAAAGAAGACCATTGGCTTTGTGGGCCAAATGATCAGCCGGAAAAATATAAAAGCCATTTTAGACTGCTTCGAGTCTTTATATAAAAAGCGTCAAGATATTGAATTAGTACTGCTGGGTGACGGCGAAGACCGCCCCAGCTTAGAGGCGTATTCAAAAACACTGGCTAGTGCCAGCGACATTCATTTTTTAGGCTTTAGAAATGACAGGCTACAGCTGCTGCGCGACTTTGACTTGTTCGTAATGACGTCGACGCTTGAAGGCATCCCTCGCTGTTTAATGGAAGCATGCGCCATGGAAATTCCGGTGTCTGCTTATGACATTGCGGGTATCGACCAGCTAATAACACACAACGAGTCTGGTTTATTGGCTCCTCTTCACAACAGCAAGCAGCTTGAGAAAGATTGGGAGAGACTGTTAGATGACAAAGCGCTCGCCACCTCACTAGCTCAAAACTCAAAGTCGTTTGTAGAAGCCAATTTCTCTGCTAAGAGAATGGCTGATGAATACCTTGAATTATTCGAAGGAATCCTGAAAGAGAGTGTAAATGCATAAACAGGACGTGTTATTTGTTTTAACTATTGATACTGAAGAAGAATGGCAGTGGGACGAAGAGTTTCCGCAGCATAACTGTTCAGTTGAAAACGTTGAAAAGCTTCCTGCATTTCAAACTTTCTGTGAAAGTCTTGGTATCCGTCCTACGTATTTTGTTGATTACGCCGTTGCAAGCAATAATGTTGGCAGTCAAACTCTGCGAACCTTTGCTAAGTCTAACAGCGCGGAAATTGGAGCACATCTACACCCTTGGTGTAACCCTCCCTATTTCGGTAAGACAACCGAAGCGGAATCTCACGTAATAAACCTTCCTTTAGAGCAAGTAGAGCAAAAACTCGATGCACTAAACGCCCTTTTACACGACGAAATAGGCGTTCGCCCACAGTCCTTTAGAAGCGGGCGATGGGGCGTAAGTGCCAAAATGCTTAGATTACTTGCATCAAGAGGCTATGTAGTAGATTCAAGCGTTTATCCTTTTTACAGGAACGACTATTTTAGCTGCCTAGGTGCACCAGAATCGCCTTATTGGCCTTCGTTTGACAACGCACTGGCTCCTGGAGAGCAGCGTCAACTGCTTGAGATCCCTGTTACGGCAGGGTTTAATATTCAAAACTTCTCTCTTGGTGAACGCATTCATAATCGACTATCTAAACCGCCCTTTAATTGGGTTAAATCTGTCGGTCTGCTTTGGCACAGTAAACTTTTAAGAAAGATTTATTTGAGTCCAGAGCTTACCGAAATCGAAGACATGCTTGCGTTAGTCGACCAAAGCATTCAGAAAAAACAACCCGTTATTCATATGTACTTACACAGCTCTAGTTTAATCGACGGAGCAACGGGCCTTTTAGATGGGCCAAATGCATTTGAAACAATATGCGAACGTATCAGCATTATTACCGAACACTTAAAGGAATTTGCCAACGTTAAATTTTGTACAATCACAGAAGCTAAAATTCACCTAAGTAAATTAAATTCATCGAGTGGCATTATAAAGGGCAAGCAATAGTGAGCAGAACACAGCCAAATATTACATTGGGTTTTGCGTCGTCTCAAGATAAAACGCAATGGAATGAATACGTTGTTCAACATGAGTCATCGTCAGCATATCACCAATATGCTTGGCTTGAAGCAGTAAATAATGCCTATGGTCACTCCATCGTTGGCGTTATTGCTAAGTGCCCCCAAACAGGGCAAGTAAAGGGCGTATTTCCGGCCATACTTATGAAAATCCCTTTTATAGGTAAACATATATGCTCTTTACCCTATTGCGATATTGGATACGGTATTGCCGACAACGAAGGTGTCTTGGATGAAATGAAACGTTTTCTTATTGACCGCCTTGTCTTATCTTCAGGCAAAAAGCTTGAAGTAAGGGACGTGGAAGAGAATACGTTTTCAACAGAAGGTTTCCAAAATAAGAAAGTGCGTATGCTTTTGCCGCTTCCAGACTGTAGCCAATCACTACTCGCTAGCTTTAAATCAAAGCTGCGAAGCCAAATAAAAAAAGCAGAAAAAAACGGCCTTACCTTTAAAACTGGAATAAGCAATGACCTCGTCAGAGCCTTTTATCTCGTTTACGCACAAAATATGCGGGATCTTGGCTCACCAGTTCACGCTGAAAAGTGGTTTAACGCAATAATCAAAAGTTATGATAAAAACTGTTTAATCAGTGTGGTTTATCACAATGGACAACCGATAGGTGGTGGTCTTATTATCAAATCTGGTAGTAAGGCCTCTATCCCCTGGGCCTCTACATTGCGGGAATTCAACCGCTTAGCACCTAACATGCTTTTGTACTGGTCTTTGCTTTCTCATTGCGCAGATAATGGCATTAGTATCTTCGACTTCGGGCGCTCAACATTCGAAGAAGGAACCTATAAATTCAAAAAGCAATGGGGAGCCGAGCCCCAGCTTTTAAACTGGCAATGTTTTGATACAAGCAATAACCCTATTGAAAGTTTAAAAGAATCACACTCTGAGCCCAGCAGAGCACGAGAAGTTGCGGAAGATATATGGCGAAAGCTTCCTTTAAAACTAACCATAAAAACAGGGTCACTTGTAAGACCTTATATTAGTCTCTAGAGGCCTATAATGGGAATTTATCGCTTTCTATTAGCATTGAACGTTGTCATTTTTCATTTACTTGATGTTCCAGCTATAGGCCCATTTGCTGTCTTTTCTTTTTTCGTACTTAGTGGCTTCTTAATGACCTTAATTATGAAGGAAACATACGGATACTCTCTTTCGGGCCTTTCAAAATATGCAATGAACAGATTTCTTCGTTTGTTCCCTAGTTATTGGGTTTTGCTTCTAATAACTATTTTGGCTATAGGGCTTGTTGGAAATAGCAATAGTAAAGCGTTTCATCACGCGATGTTTTTACCAACTACTTATTCTGAATGGGCTTCAAATTTGAGTCTTATCTTTTGGTCGCAGACCCCTATAGAAATAATCCCTAGAATGGCACCTGCAACTTGGGCTCTAACAATCGAATTATTCTTTTACCTTATTATTGGGCTCGGGGTTTCTTCAAGTAAAGTTTCAACACTAACTTGGGTTAGTGTTTCGGTTTTATATACTATCTATTTCAATTTGACCTCACACATTGGGTTGGGATACGGAACAATTTGGTTGGCATCTTTGCCCTTTAGTCTGGGAGCAATGGTTTACCATTTTAAAAATGAAATCAGTAAGTTAATTGAAAA
This sequence comes from Alteromonas sp. AO-Serp, assembly GCF_017849675.1. NCBI lineage: Bacteria > Pseudomonadati > Pseudomonadota > Gammaproteobacteria > Alteromonadales > Alteromonadaceae > Alteromonas > Alteromonas sp. AO-Serp. The sequence continues at coordinate 1,526 of NZ_JAFLMX010000120.1, read as the reverse complement.
GTTGAGTATTGGAAATCTATTGTTTATTGCCTATATTACGAATCTCTTCGTAGCGAGCTTATCTTCTAATTTACTCAATGAAAATCTGTCGTGGAAGGTATCCTTCCTTTCTAGTATTTTGAATTTGCTGATTAGTGCGGTGCTTACTGTACACTTATTCAATATAGACAGATCCCTCAGCCGCAGATGGAACAGCATTCTTGGGAATCTATCTTATCCTGTCTATGTCTTTCACTGGGGAGGGGCACTAATTGCTGCCGCTATTTTCAATGACTTCACCAGAGAAAGTTCAATTATTATCTTTGGCTTTGGGCTAGTCATTACACTTATTATTTCATATCTCGTTGAATATAATGTCTCTAACAGGATAGAAAGACTTAGACGAAGGATTAAAAACTAATGTGTGGCATTGCAGGATTTAGCCTTTTTAATTTCAACGAAGGCGGTGAAACTTCATTAGAAGCTATGCACAAGGCTATTCATCACAGAGGCCCAGATGCCAGCGGCATGTATATCGATGAACATATCGGCCTTTGTCATAGGCGGCTGAGTATTCTTGATCTCTCAGAAGCAGGCAATCAGCCAATGTACTCGAAAGAGGGTGACTTGGTTATTGTTTTTAATGGCGAGATCTACAACTTCCTTGAATTGCGAGCCGAGCTTGAAAACGACGGTGTTACATTTAAAAGTCATACAGATACCGAAGTTATATTAGAGCTATACGCACGCGAAGGAACCAAGTGTTTAGATAAACTAAACGGAATGTTTGCCTTTGCTCTGTGGGACAAAAACAAGCAAGAACTGTTTATTGCACGAGATCGATTGGGTAAAAAACCCCTTTACTATTTTAATGATAATGGTCGGTTTGCGTTTGGCTCTGAGATTAAAGCTATATTGTCGTTGGAGAACATTCCAAGAGAAATTCGCTTAGACGCCGTATATGACTTCTTTGCATATCAATACGTTCCCGACCCAAAGAGTATTTTTAAGCACATTCACAAGTTACCACCTGCTCATTATTTAATTCTTAATAAAGACGGTTTCAGCATTCATGAATATTGGGATTTGAGCTTTAAAAACACCACAAGTGCCAGTGAAGATGCCAATAAAGCGCAGTTAAAGACCTTACTTGAAAAAGTCACTAAACAAAGAATGATCAGTGATGTTCCGCTTGGCGCTTTCTTAAGCGGCGGTGTGGATAGCTCAGGTGTTGTCGCTATGATGGCACAAGACAGCGAAACTCCAGTAAAAACCTGTACCATAGGATTTGATGATAAAGCATTTAACGAAGCTGATTTCGCTCGCGAAATAGCTGAAAAATACGAAACAGAGCACCATGAATTTACCGTTCACCAAAACGTTAGCGACAGACTAGAACATATCGTGAGCTTTTTTGATGAACCTTTTGCTGACCCCTCGTTAGTGCCGACCTTCTTCGTTTCGGAACTGGCAAGAAAGGCTGTAACCGTTGCGCTCGCGGGAGACGGCGGCGATGAGATGTTCGCTGGCTACGAAAAGTACTCGAT
>NZ_JAFLMX010000032.1:0-8640 GCF_017849675.1 Alteromonas sp. AO-Serp | reverse complement strand
GTAATTAACATAATGGTGGTGCGAGTAAGTAGAATCTTTTTCATACAAGCAATTTGCCGTATAGACGTCTATATGTCAACCGCAGTTTTCACTACACTGTGTTGCAAAAAGTGCAACACTCTTTAACTAATATTTCTTTTTAAGGTACAAATACGAGTTCAAGCCGTTTCTTTGCTGGCTTACTAGTATTCAAGTAGCTTTAAACAACGACTTATTTCTAAGATCATTCAAACCTAACTCAATCAAAACCTTTCTTTAAGCCAAACTCGCCTTTAAAAATGGGGCTGTTGCACTTTGCTGAACTTTAGCAACCTCCTCTGGTCTGCCTTCAGCAACTATTTCTCCTCCCTCATCACCAGCGCCTGGCCCCATATCAATAATGTGGTCGCAAGCCCCAGCCACCTGCATATTGTGCTCAACCATCACCACAGTATTCCCCGCTTCAACTAAGGTGCTTAAATGCTGCATAAGCAATGCAGTGTCTGAAAGATGTAAACCTGTTGTAGGTTCATCAAGCACGTATAGGGTATTAGCATTTTGGGCACGTTTAAGTTCTGACGCTAATTTAATGCGCTGCGCCTCGCCGCCTGATAATTCAGTGGCACTTTGCCCAAGGGTTAGATAGCCAAGCCCTACGTTCATTAGCGTTTTAAGTCCCCGCGTAATAACTTGATTATCACTAAATACAGATAGTGCTTCTTCAACCGTAAGCGATAATACATCAGCGATAGAATGCTCATTGTAACCAACTTCCAGTACGTTATCGTTAAAACGCTGACCGTTACAAACAGTACAGGGGGAATAAACACTCGGCATAAATAGTAATTCTACCGATACCACACCCAAGCCTTCACAATGTGGGCACCGCCCTTTTGCAACGTTAAACGAGAAATGACCCGCATCGTAACCACGGGATTTTGCTTCTTCGGTTGAAGCAAATAAACTTCTGATTTGGTCAAATATGCCGGTATAGGTTGCCAAAGTTGAACGGGGAGTCCTGCCGATGGGAGACTGATCTACCACAACTATACGGCTTAACGCTTCAAGTCCGCTTTCAATACAGCCTTGTCGCGGTTCACTTTTAAGTGAAAAAGTGTCGTTAGTAAGAAGCGAATTGGCGTCAGTAAGCAGTTCTTTCGTTTCTCTTGTTTCTTGCGCTCGCTTCCCTTCTTTCTCGGCTGTATTTAAACCACCTTTGACTAACTCAACTAATGCTTGGCTAATTAAACTCGACTTTCCAGAGCCGGAAACGCCAGTGACACAGGTCATCACACCTAGTGGAATATCAATATCAACATGGCTGACATTATTTCTGGACACGTCTTTTAAACGCAATCCCCCTGATGATTTACGTTTTATACGCTGGCTTAGTGCTTTATTGTTAAAAACATAGTCTGCCGTTAAAGAGTTTTTTGTGCTTGCCAGTTCTTTAACCGGCCCACTATAGACAAGCTCACCTCCGTTCACTCCCGCTTTCGGCCCTACATCTACGACCCAGTTAGCCCCTTTGATGACGTAAGGATTGTGCTCGACAACGAGCAGTGAATTGCCCGTATCGGTAATATTGTGAAGCGCGTGAATAAGCCCTTCTACATCGCGAGGGTGAAGACCTGATGAGGGTTCATCCATAACAAAGACAACGCCAAATAAATTCGATTTAAGCTGGGTCGTCAGACGCAATCGCTGTAGTTCGCCTACTGAGATACTTGTTGTACTTCTATCTAACGAAAGGTAATGAAGCCCAAGCGCTACTATGGGCTTCACTCTTTCAATAATGTCGCCCGTAATAGTACGTATCACCTGACCACGCTCTGAAGTATCACCTTTGACTGACTTTCTTAATGCCTGAAGCTTTTCGTGAACTTGCTGTAGTGGCAGCCTTGAAAACTCAATAATATCTAAGCCATCAACTTTCACTGCCAGCGCATTTTGCTTAAGCTTTTTTCCACGGCAAACCGGACATGCTTCAACAGATATAAAGGGAGCAATTCGCTGCTTCATTTTCTCTTTTTGAGAGGTTTTAAACGTATCGAGCACATGACGTCGCGCGCTGATAAACTTGCCATTGTAGCTGGCAGGCTCGCCCTCTTGTTGTGCTTTACGGGTTTGCGCTAGGTTATAGTTTCGGTATACAGGTAACTGAGGCATTTCGTCGGTAAATAAGATCCAGTCACGGGTTTTTTGAGGCAGTTCACGCCATGGAATATCAACATCGATATCTAGCGACAACAATACCCTTACTAGGTTTTTGCCCTGCCATGCACCAGGCCAAGCTGCCACAGCGCCCTCACGTATGGTGAGGCTGTCGTCGGGTACAAGGCGATGAGCTTGTGTGTCAAAAACTTTTCCAATACCGTCACAATGTTCACATGCACCTTCGGGCGTATTAGGAGAAAACCCGTCTGCGTAGACAATGCTCTGCCCTTTGGGATAATCCCCGGCCCGGGAATAAAGCATTCGCAGACTATTAGAAAGCGTGGTGATACTACCAACGGAAGAACGAACTGAAGGTGCGCCCCGGCGCTGGTGCAGGCCCACAGCAGGCGGTAAGCCGTCAATCACGTCTACGTCAGGTTTCTCCACCTGCTCAATTAGTCGTCTGGCATAAGGTGATATTGAATCTAAATAGCGGTGCTGAGCTTCTGCGTAAAGCGTACCGAAAGCCAAAGAAGATTTTCCTGAGCCAGATACACCGGTAAACACCACCACTTCATTTCGCGGTATATCAATACTGATATTTTTTAAGTTGTGTACACGAGCGCCGCGTACGTTAATTTTTCCCTCATCATTGTGCACTTCATCACCTGCATGTCACCTTTATTAAAGAATATTTAGATACAGGCGCTGTATTTCGATCACTATTTTTAAACAAACACATCAGCTGTCTGAGATGAGATGTTGAGCTAAAAAATCCACCAGCAATCTAATTTTAGGTGCAACATTTCGGTTTGAAGGAAATACGGCCCAAATAGCCTCTTGCTTGTCTTTGTACTCGGGAAACAGCTCTATTAGCTGACCAGAGGCTAGCGCTTTACGCACGTAAAAACCGGGTAGCTGTGCAATACCCAAACCAGCAACCGCGGCGCTGCATAGGGCATTCCCGCTGTTATACCGTACTCTTCCCTGTACAGGAATTGATTGAATTTTATTATCGATAAGTAAACGCCAATAGGGTTGTGACCCCACCAGCAACGAGTGCTCTTTTAACTCTTCAATACTTTTGGGTTGACCTTGCTCTTTAAAATAATCCCTACTTCCGCATACAAACAAATGACGTGTAGCCAGCTTTTTTGCAACCAGCGTCGAGTCTTCTAGTTTGCCAATACGAATAGCGAGATCGAGACCAAGCTCCACAATATCGAGTTTTTCATTGGAGAACGTACACTGCACACTAATGCCAGCGTACTTTTGCATAAAGGTATTGAGCAATGGCGCTATGAATGCTTCGCCAAACGCTACGGGAGCGGTAAGTTTAATTAGCCCTTGCGGCGATGCTTGCAGTGCGCTCACCGCTAGCTGGGCATCTTCGAGCGCCTTTAACGCGGGCATTGCCTGCTGAAAATACTGCGTACCCGCTTCAGTAAGCGATACGCTGCGCGTTGTACGCTGTAATAATTTTACGCCCAGCTGCTTTTCAAGTGATGCGACTTTACGGCTTATCTGCGCCACTGACGTATCGAGCTTATTTGCAGCCCCGGTAAAATTGCCAACGTCAGCTACGGCACAAAACTCAGCTATGCCTTCTAGATATTTCATTATCGCCACTCGTTAGTTTAGCGTTGTTCAACAAAGCGCTGGTTTATTTAAGTACATTCTATTTGGCTAAATCAATTATTACAATTATGAAAAAGTGATTTACTAAAACTGTATTTATCAATAGTAATCCGTCTCCTATACTTTGGCCTATAAAACATCATCATTTATTTATGATTAAGGAGTCATTACATGGCGTCATTCAAAGATTCATTGCAGGAAGGTCAAACCCACATTAAATCAAAAGCTGCGGTGGCTTGGGGCCCAGGTGAGCCGTTAAAGATGGAAGAAGTTGATGTAGAGCTTCCTAAAAAGGGCGAAGTGCTTGTACGCATTGTTGCAACTGGTGTGTGCCACACTGACGCATTTACATTATCAGGTGAAGATCCAGAAGGCGTATTCCCTTCAATTTTAGGTCACGAAGGTGGCGGTATTGTTGAAATGGTGGGTGAAGGCGTGACCAGTGTAGAAGTTGGCGATCACGTTATTCCACTTTACACCGCAGAATGTGGCGAGTGTAAGTTTTGTACATCGGGCAAAACCAACCTTTGCCAAGCGGTGCGTGCAACCCAAGGTAAAGGCCTAATGCCAGACGGCACAAGCCGCTTCTCAAAAGATGGTGAGCCAATTTATCATTACATGGGCTGCTCAACATTTTCTGAGTACACAGTTTTGCCCGAAATCTCGCTAGCGAAAGTTAACAAAACCGCCCCATTAGAAGAAGTATGCTTGCTTGGCTGTGGCGTAACCACCGGTATGGGCGCTGTACTTAAAACCGCGAAAGTACAAGAGGGCGATACGGTTGCTATCTTTGGCTTAGGCGGTATTGGTTTATCCGCTATTATCGGTGCACGCATGGCTGGCGCCGGTCGCATTATTGGTATTGATATCAACGAAAGTAAGTTTGACCTAGCAAAACAGCTTGGTGCAACTGACGTGGTAAACCCTCAGAATTTCGATAAGCCTATTCAGGAAGTGATTGTTGAAATGACTGACGGCGGTGTTGACTACTCGTTTGAATGTATCGGCAACGTCAACGTGATGCGTTCTGCACTTGAGTGCTGTCACAAGGGTTGGGGCGAATCTGTGATCATTGGTGTAGCTGGTGCAGGACAAGAAATTTCAACGCGCCCATTCCAGTTAGTGACAGGTCGTGTATGGCGCGGCTCTGCATTTGGCGGTGTTAAAGGTCGTTCAGAGCTGCCAGGTATTGTAGAGCAATACTTAAATGGTGACTTTGGTCTTCAAGAGTTTATCACTCACACCATGGGTCTTGGTGACATTAACAATGCCTTTGATTTAATGCATAAAGGTGAAAGTATCCGCTCTGTTGTGCATATGGATAAATAAGCATTAGAACCAAAGCGCAGATATTTTAGAATAAAAAACAAAGGCCCGCATAAATGCGGGCCTTTTTGTAGTTACCATATGTGTAAATCTATTTGGCTCTCTTGCGTCTTATAAACGCAAAAGCTGAAAGAGGTAGCAAAATAGCCAAGCTCGCTGGCTCACTAACTGAAACACTGGATACACTCGCTAATCTAGGCGCTTCAGTTACCACGATATCATCAACAAAATTGCCATAGGTTCCTGTATTGATGGTAGAAAAACGGATGGTTGTCAGCGCAGTTTGCGCAACAAAATCACCGTAGAATTCAGACCAAGTTTTAATGGCGTGATCGTCAAACACTTGACTGAACAAAATGTTGTCCGTATCGCTGAATATGTCTAGCTGAAAACTTTCACCTTTACCTCGTGCTGCATAAGCAAATGACACATCATAGGTAGCATCTGCTTCAGTAGAGAAGCTTTGAAAAATAAAGTATCGGCCATTATTGCCATTGGCATTAAGCTCAGCATATTGGCTACCATCAAATGCATTTAACCCTTGGAAGTTATCCCATAGCTCCATATTTGTGCCGCTCCACCCATCAACTGTTCCAGCAGTGAAGGCTTTCCAGCTATTACTCTTAATATCGTTGTTCTCAAAGCTACCGTTTAAAATCAAATTGGCGTGAGCTGTCGTGCTCACACCGAAAACTAAAGATAAAACTACTAACCACTTGCTCATGTACTTCTCCGAAATCACACGTGATCCTATGATTGTATTTTACCAAGTGGTCCAACCTGTGTATCTTATTCTTTAGCATGTTGTATAAAAGTATAACTAAATAACCCCCTGCTCTAACGCCTTGAGCACTGCCCTCGTTCTATCTCGTACACCAAGCTTAGCCATGACTGAAGAAACTTGGTTCTTAATGGTGCCTGTTGATTTGAACATCGCATCTGCAATTTCTTTATTACTGTAACCCGCAGCGATCAAACGGAGAATTTCGACTTCTTTCTCAGTAAGTGGCTCTGGATTTTCAAACGACTCAAATTCTACGTTCAGTCCTTTCAAGCCTTGCAACACTTTTTCGGTTACCGCGGGCTGAATCAGCGTTTTACCATTTTTTATTTGTGTAATAGTGTCAACCAGGGTTTCTAGCGATACATCTTTAAGCAGGTACCCTTTTGCACCAGCGCGCATAGCGCCGTTTACCAGCTCGTGATCGTCAAACGTAGTAAGCATTAGCACTGGCGTACTGATCCCTTTATCACTCAGTGCAAGCAAAGTATCGATACCCGATAATTTGGGCATGCGAATATCCATTAATATCACATCACAGTTTAAAGCGTTTTCACTATCAATGAGCTGCTGACCATTTTCGTATTCGCCAACAACTTCAACGCTATCATCAAGCCCTAAAAGTGATTTGATGCCTTCCCTTACCAGCATTTGATCTTCAACTAATATAAGGCGTGTTTTCATTCGCCCTCCGGTATGTGAATTGCGATGCGAAAACCCTGCTCGGTTCGCTGCCAGCTGATAGTTCCATTTAGCTCATGAACCCGTTCCTGCATTCCTTTTAGACCATTGCCAGCCACCACATGACTTGAAGTGTCAGATTCGCTTGATCGCTCTTCCTTTCGAACCCCTTCTGCAAAAGCGCCTTCTGAATGGCTACATGGTGCTTTGTCGAAGAACTGTATGCTACTTGGCTGCTCATCACTGAGTTTCTCATCTGCAGCATGCGGCACCATACTGTCGTGCATTAGTAGGTTGTAAGCGCCGTTGTGTTGCGTCAGTGATAGGGAAAAATAATGCGCCTGTGTATGGCGTATCACGTTAGTTAGCGCCTCCTGCATACTTCGCAAAAGGCAATCGGCAATTCGCACGTTGGTTAACATTAAATTGTCGTCAATGTGCAGATTTACCATCGGCCTAGGCAAATCTTTAATTAGTGCGTTTACTGCTAATGAAAAATCAATAGCCGCATTTTCCCGAATGTCAGAAATCGCTTCTCTAACATCAGAGAGCAAAAGCTTAGCGATACTGTGGGACTGCTCAACGTGTTGCTTTATGGCTTGCGATTCAATGCTCTCTAATAAATCCGCCTTTCTAGACGCGACTTGAAGGTTGATAGTAAGCGCCGTCAAATGATGCCCTAAAACATCATGAATGTTTCGCGCTATACGCAGGCGTTCATCTTGAGTAAGCGCCTGCTTCATTAGTTGCTGAGTACTTAATAATTGTCTATTGAGCGCGTCAGCTTCTTCACGTGCTTTCGATTCTTTAATGGCCGTGTTTGACATGATCATGGCAAATAAATTGAATGTCCAAAACAGCGCGCCAGTTAAGACAGCTTGCTGCTCTTGCCACACCCACCCTTGGATGAGGATGGTGGGCAAAGCCAATGGTATTGAAAGTACGACGCACTTTTTCCAATTAACATAGTAAGGAAGAATGGCGGACCAAATAACAATGAAGATGGCAAGGTAGGCATAGGGAAGCAAAAACTGGCAAAGTACCGCTAATAGAAACATCGCCCATAACGTTGGCAGCCTTAACGAAGGCATACTGTGGTCATGCCTACTGACAATCACAAAAGTCGCAGCTAGCATACAAAAAATAGCAATGGCGGAGAGGGATCGCCAATGCATGAACGAGTATTGATGATACAAGAAGTAAAGTGCAGAGCCGCTTACAAACATCCACGTAATACATGCAGATGCGCGCTCGATATCGATGCTCACCCGCCAATGAGCAGGGATTGAGATTTTCATTCGTTTCTGACTACCTATATCTTTTCGTTCTTATAGCGTTACTTTGACAAAAAATATAGTTCAATGCATAGGCCAGAAGTCACTTTTTATTTCATGACTTCTGGCACTGTTGTCAATCTCGTGAAGTTATCACTATAAGCCTACAATTTTGTTCATTGCCAAAGGAAAGCAAGATGCAAACAATTCATGGCTTTATAGTAACGCTTCATATTTTAACGGGTGCTCTGTCACTTTTACTGTTTTGGGTGCCTAGTCTTACGAAAAAGGGCGGAAAAGCCCACAAGCAATTTGGTGGTTACTATATAAAAGCAATGCTATTTACGTCTATTAGTGGCGTTGTCAGCTCTACTATGGTGTTGTTTATTCCGCTAGTCATCTACCCAACAATGCCCGAGCACTTTGAGTCTGTTGCTTATTTCACTGCCTACCTTAGAGGCCAATATCTCTTTTTGCTGATGTTGAGCCTATTGGTGTGGAACAACGTAAGGCATTCTGTAGCGGTGCTTAAAGCGAAGCAAAATCTTGAGAAACTGCGTACTATCGAGTATCTGTGGCTACCCGCTTTGCTTACTGTTGTAGCTTCTATTGCATTGTATCAAGGTATTACGTACGGCATTACGTTAACCTGTATTTTTGCCCCTATCGCGCTGTTAAATGCCATTGGTATTGCGCGCTATGTTTATCAAAAAAACATCGTGGCAGGTACGTGGGTAACTGAGCATATTGGGCATATCATTGGCTCTGGTATTGGAGCATATACCGCATTTTTTGCCTTTGGAG
>NZ_JAFLMX010000077.1:0-8348 GCF_017849675.1 Alteromonas sp. AO-Serp | reverse complement strand
CTACAATGCAGTCTTTGTCTAGCTTGCCAGACTTAAACGCGTCATCCAGTTCAAACTGGTCTTCAAACACAACCGCTGGAGCTTTGATATTACAGTGAGGCGTGCGAAGCGCTGAGGTTTTGATAACGCCACGACCAAGATTGCCGTCAAGTACACTCAAACCACCATCTGGCTTAAACGGAGCGTCAACAGTTGCTAGCACTTCTTTATCAAGGGATTCAGTTGGGCCATCTCGCCATTCTAATTCGCCGTCTTTAAGCACAGGCTCTTTAGTGTAGAAGTCTAAGCCTTCACCACAAATAGTCTTAACGTCGTTATGTAGTAGACCCGCATCAAGCAACTGTTTAATTAGCAATGACATACCACCTGCTGCAACAAAGTGGTTAATGTCAGCTGAGCCATTCGGGTAAATGCGAGTAAGAAGAGGCACAGCATTAGAGATATCTGAGAAGTCGTCCCAATTTACGATGTAACCTGCAGCGCGTGCTACCGCAATAAGGTGCATGGTGTGGTTAGTAGAACCACCCGTAGCAAGAAGACCTACAAGGCCGTTCACAATGGCTTTTGCATCTACAATGTGACCAATTGGCGTATAGTTGTCGCCAAGGTCAGTTAGGCGTGTCGCTTGGACCGCAGCCGCTTTAGTTAACGCGTCGCGCAAAGGTGTGCCTGGATTAACAAACGACGAACCCGGAAGGTGCAAGCCCATCATTTCAACCACTAGCTGATTCGAGTTTGCCGTTCCATAGAACGTACAGGTACCCGCAGAGTGGTAAGATTGAGATTCAGCTTCAAGCAACGCGTCACGCCCTACTTTACCTTCGGCAAATTCTTGACGAACACGGGCTTTTTCTTTGTTTGGAAGACCCGATGGCATTGGACCAGCTGGCACAAAAACGGTTGGCAAATGACCGAACGTTAGTGCGCCCATTAATAGCCCAGGAACGATTTTGTCGCAGATACCTAGCATCAGTGCGCTATCGAACATGTTGTGAGAAAGCGCAATGGCAGCCCCCTGAGCAATGTTATCACGGCTCATTAGGCTTAAGTCCATGCCAGACTGGCCTTGTGTAACACCATCACACATAGCAGGTACGCCACCTGCGAACTGGGCTACGCTGCCTACTTCTTTCACTGCATCCTTAATGAGCGCAGGATACGTCTCGTAAGGCTGGTGCGCTGAAAGCATATCGTTATACGCAGACACAATTGCCACGTTGGCTTTGGTCATTGAACGAAGATCTGATTTTTCGCTTGTTCCACATGCTGCAAAGCCGTGAGCAAGGTTACCGCATGACAACACACCACGGTGTGGTCCTTGACGTCGTGCACTCTCAATTTTTTCTAGATACGCCTTACGCGTTTCTTTACTACGCTCGATAATTCGTTGCGTAACTTCAGCAATTTTTGGATTCATGTTTGTCTCCTATGGCGCCCACATCAAAGTAACCGGCGCGCGGTTAACTACGGCGGTGATGGGCTTTTGCGCTTCGGTGGCATTTTCAATAGCATCAAGTAAGACTTGTTTTTTCTTCTCGCCTGTTAAATGCAAAAAGATATTACGGCTATTGAGTAACGCTGGTAGCGTTAATGAAATACGTTGATGAGGTGCTGTTGTAGGTTGAACAGCGATGCAGGTTCTGCCGCTGCTCATATCTAAGCCGTCAAGTACTTGTTCAGAGCAAGGGAAAAGCGATGCAGTGTGACCATCTTCCCCCATGCCAAGAATCAATGCATCAAAAGGTTGTGACATGCTAGCCAGATTTGACTCTGCGGCATTTACGCCTTCGTTTGCATCATTAGCATCGCTTTTCAATTCGATAAAACGAGCTGCTGCGGCTTTATTTTGAATTAGATTATTTTTGACTAGGCTGGTGTTGCTGGCCTCGTGGCCCTCTTCAACCCAGCGCTCGTCGGCAAGGGTGATATCAACCTTATCCCACTCAAGTTCGGTTTCACTTAGTTGTTTAAAAAGCGCCAGCGGTGTACGACCACCACTAACGACAAGCGAAGCTCGACCGCGAGTTTTAATACCTGTTTTTAAAATGCTGACTAAGTCTTGCGCAAATGCGTCAGTCAATGCATCAGGTGTTTCGAATGATAGAGTTGTTAACGCCATATTACTTTTTCTTCCCTGTTTTGCTCTCGTACCAGCTGCGATTTTCGCGAGCAAGAAGACCTATAGAGTCTACCGGCCCCCACGTACCTGCTTGATACGGTTCTGGCGGCTCGCTCGATTGCTTCCACGCTTCAAGAATTGAGTCTACCCATGTCCAGGCTTGTTCAATTTCGTCACGACGAACGAATAGCGCCTGATTACCCAACATAACTTCAAGAAGGAGTTTTTCGTATGCGTCAGGAATACGCTCATCGGCAAACGCTTCAGAGAAACTTAGGTTTAACTTGGATTTTTGTAGATCCATAGAGCCTGAGCTGGTTAAGCCAGGTACTTTATTCATTACGGTGATTTCTACCCCTTCGTCTGGCTGTAGACGAATAACGAGCTTATTGGGTGGGAGATTCTTGAAGCTGTCACCGAACAAGTTGTGTGGCTGACGCTTGAAGTAAATAACAACTTCACTCACCTTAGTTGGCATGCGCTTACCTGTGCGTAGGTAAAACGGCACACCAGCCCAACGCCAGTTGTCAATTTCCGCTTTAATAGCAACAAAGGTTTCGGTTTTACTTTGCGTATTAGCACCTTCTTCTTCAAGGTACCCAGGCACTTCTTCGCCCTTCACGAAACCAGAGGTATACTGACCGCGTACTGTGCTGTCATTAATATTAAACGAGTTAATCGGACGAAGCGCTTTAAGCACTTTCAATTTTTCGTCACGAATGCTGTCAGCGTCGAGCGTTGTCGGAGGCTCCATCGCTACCAAACTTAAAATTTGTAGCAAGTGGTTTTGCACCATATCTCGCATTTGACCCGCGTCGTCAAAGTAACCCCAACGCCCTTCAATACCCACTGACTCTGCAACTGAGATTTGAACATGGTCAATGCAGTTGTGGTCCCAGTTAGTAGCAAAAATAGAATTGGCAAAACGCAGTGATACTAGGTTTAGTACTGTCTCTTTACCAAGGTAATGGTCAATGCGGTAAATTTGCTTTTCGTCGAAGTATTCTGCAACTTGCTCATTGATCACTTTAGACGATGCCAAATCGTGACCAATTGGCTTTTCTAGCACAACGCGAACGCTTGAGTCGATAATTTTGCAGCTATGCAGGCCACGACAGATATCACCGTATATCGCCGGTGGCGTCGCTAGATAACACACCATGGTGCGGCTTGGGTCAACGTGGTCGTCTAATACGCAATAGCTTTCAACGTCCTTCATGTCTACGCATGCATAGTGCAACCGTGCTTTCATTTTTTCCCAAGTGGCTTCACACAAGTTCTTCTCGCCAAACTTGATTAGGTTGGCATGAACTTCTTCAATATAGGCATCCAGCTCCATTTCTTGACGCGCAACACCCACAATAGTGGTGTCTGGGTGCATCAAGTTTGCTTTTTCAAGCTGATATAAAGAAGGCAACAACTTGCGTCGTGAAAGATCTCCCAGTGTACCGAAAAGTACAAAATCACAGGGTTCGTAGGAATTATCCAATACCATATTCGTCGACCTTTTAAATGTATGTGTCCGCGGCGTATTGTACAGTTATTTACAACACTAACGACTATTTTTACCGTATAGTTAACACCAAATGTAGTAAAATTACAACTTGTACCAACTATAGGATCTGAATCTTTACTGTTTCCCTCAGTTTACCCTCATTTAACCCGATTGAAATAACAAAAATTGTCAAAAAATTACATTTTTCTTGTCACAGACGTCACATTGGGTACTATTACGGGTGTACCTTACAATAAATTGTGCTAACTAATTGCTATATCTGTATGAACATTTTAGAAAAAATCACACAAAACCAAGCGGCATTCAGTAAATCTGAGAAAAAGGTAGCTGAAGTAATTCTAGCTAACCCACAAACGGCCATTCATTCGAGTATAGCAACCCTCGCTAAGATGTCGGATGTGAGTGAGCCTACCGTAAACCGTTTCTGCCGAAGACTTGATACTAAAGGCTTCCCAGACTTTAAACTGCATTTAGCGCAGAGCCTGGCTAACGGCACGCCTTATGTAAACCGCCATGTTGATGAAAACGACAGCCCAGACGAATATACCAATAAGATATTCGAATCGACCATGGCGTCCCTGGAAGTGGCGCGCCAATCTGTGGATGTGAACGTGGTAAATCGCGTTGTTGATTTACTTACACAGGCACAGAAAATTTCATTTTTCGGCTTAGGCGCTTCAGCTTCAGTGGCACACGATGCACTAAATAAGTTTTTCCGCTTCAATGTTCCAGTGGTCTACTTTGAAGATATTCTGATGCAGCGCATGAGCTGCATGAACTGTTCAGATGGCGATGTTGTTGTATTGATTAGCCATACGGGCCGAACTAAAAGCTTAGTAGAAATAGCGCAAATTGCCCGCATGAACGACGCTACTGTGGTAGGAATTACCTCAGCAGATAGCCCGCTGGCACAAGAGTGCAGTTACGTGTTATCGCTGGAAGTGCCGGAAGATACTGATATGTATATGCCTATGGCCTCTCGCATCGCGCAGCTCACGCTAATTGATGTACTGGCAACCGGCTTTACACTGCGCCGCGGCAACAAGTTCAGAGAGAACCTGAAGCGAGTAAAAGATACGCTGCGTGGTTCACGTTATGAAAAGCGTGGTGAGTAATTTTCTTCCCACGTGATCACATAAGAACCACTTACCGTAACAATATCGGTTCAATAAATCAGCGAAAACGCCTAACTGGTCGAGCCAGTTAGGCGTTTTTGTTTATTTCATTCACATTTTTGTCAAATTCAACTATTATTCTGTAATAAAATTACGTAAAGCGATTACAGGCATACCGTATAAACGCGTAGCCTATCACTCTTTGCCTTTTCTAACTTAGAAACAGCGACGGAATCACATGACCAGAAGAACGAAAATTCTTGCCACCCTAGGACCTGCAACCGACTCACTTGAAAAGATTCAGGCACTTATTGCCGCAGGCGCAAACACTGTGCGCATGAACTTTTCACACGGACAAGCCGAAGACCACATTGAACGTGCAAAGCGCGTTCGTCAGGCAGCAAAGAACCTAGGTAAATACGTAGCGATTTTAGGTGATCTTCAGGGCCCTAAAATCCGTGTTGCTCGTTTTGCCGAAGGTGCAGTTCGTTTAGAGGTTGGCGCAAAATTCATTCTAGACGCTGAATTAGGCCGCGACGAAGGTGATATTAATCAAGTAGGTATTGATTACAAAGCGCTTCCTGATGACGTATCAGCAGGCGATATTCTGCTTCTTGATGACGGTCGTATTCAGCTTCGAGTAACTGGCGTCGAAGGCCGCAAAGTGATTACTGAAGTAACAGTAGGCGGCAAGCTTTCAAACAATAAAGGCATTAACCGTCAAGGCGGTGGTCTTTCTGCAGATGCACTTACCGAAAAAGACAAAGAAGACATTAAAACCGCCGCGAAAATTGGTGTTGATTACCTTGCAGTGTCATTTCCTCGCAGCGGCGCAGACTTGAACTACGCGCGAGAACTTGCCGAAGCAGCTGGCTGCTATGCAAAAATTTGTGCAAAGGTCGAGCGTGCTGAAACGGTGGCGTCTGACGAAGCCATGACGGATATCATCAGCGCTTCAGATGCGGTAATGGTTGCTCGTGGTGACTTGGGTGTAGAAATTGGCGATGCGGAACTTGTTGGTGTTCAAAAGAAACTGATTGCCCGTTCTCGCCAGCTCAACAAGGTTGTGATCACCGCGACGCAAATGATGGAGTCGATGATTGACAGCCCTATGCCTACACGTGCAGAAGTAATGGACGTTGCAAACGCTGTACTAGACGGCACTGACGCGGTAATGCTTTCAGCTGAAACAGCGGCGGGTAATTTCCCTATTGAAACAGTTGCAGCTATGGCTCGTGTTTGTGAAGGCGCGGAAACACATCCAAGCGTTAAAATTTCCAAGCACCGCATGGATCAGCAGTTTTCTTCTACTAGCGAGTCAATTGCTCTGTCAGCGGTTTACGCTGCGAACCACTTGCCAAGTGTTAAAGCGATTGTAGGTTTAACTGAAAGTGGAACTACACCAACGTTAATGTCTCGCATTACTACATCTCTGCCAATTATTGCGATGTCTCGTCACGAATCAACGCTTAACACAATGGCGCTTTGCCGCGGCGTTAAGCCGGTTTTCTTTGACTCTTCAAACAGTGAACCTGGCAAATTGAAGTACGATGTCATTGCATCACTTAAAGAGAAAGGATTAGTGAAAAGCGGCGACAGTATCATCCTGACTTACGGCGATGAAATGGAAAAAGTGGGCGCGACCAATACCCTTAAAATCGTAGAAGTCGAATAGCGACGAATACACTATTAAAGCGAAGCAAATGCTTCGCTTTTTTTTGCCTGTAATTTACTAAAGCAGTGGTAAGCTGACGCTTATAATAAGAACACTCATCTAAGTCAGTATCAAAATTACAAAAAACATATCCAACAAAACAACGAGAATTCGTTAACACTCCTCGGGACAACAACGACAAAAATAAGGATAGATATGCAGCTCGTTTTCAATCGCTACACACGTTTTTCAGCAATTATAACGCTCTTGGCACTTTTCACTCATAGCGTATGGGCAAATACACAGCACGTACACACCATGAAGCGTGTAGAAGTAGCTTCACAGAACGCTCCGTTACAGCCAATAATGATTCAAGGCCCCATGCCCATTGAAGCCGAATACTTTGCTGCGCTTTTGGGTAACACTACAACAGAGTATTCAGGTAATGCCGTATTCTATAAAGGGACACTAGACGGGTATCCCATTGTGGTAGCTAAAACCGGTAAGGGTTTAGAAAATACAGCGGCCGCCACCGCTATTGGCATAGAGAGATACCACCCTCGCCTTATCATCAATCAGGGAACATCAGGTGGCCACGATCCTTCCTTAAAAGTTGGTGACATTGTTCTTGGCGAACGCAGTATTAATGCATCCAACTTTAAAACGCCCAAGCTGGCTCAAGGAGAAGGTTCTCAACCGTTTAATTGGCTACCGATGGATATTATGGCGTCAGAAGGCAGCGCGGGAGAAGGGAGTAGCGCTAAGGACGCAGAAAAGTTGCGTTTTTATTTAGGAGACAAACAGCTCATCAACCTAGCTCTATCGCTATCCAAGCAGTACAAACGCGGGAACGTCGTTAAAGGAACGATTGGCAGCGGTAACTTTTGGAATAACGAGTTAGATCGAATAGCATGGCTCCATAAGAATATGGGAACGAGTGTGGAAGAAATGGAAACCGCTTCTGCAGCGCAGATTGCACATGCCTACCACGTTCCCTTTTTAGGTATTCGCGTATTGTCGAACAACATTACCAACCATGGTGAATATGACCCAACCACGGCCAAAGATTGTCAGGCCTTTGTTGAAAAAGTGGTAAAAGCTTATATTTCTGCGCTGTCGGAATAAATTTGGAAAACACTCAACCGAAAAACGCGCCCTACATTGTAAGAATGTAGGGCGCGTTTTCATGTATAGCCTTTGTATTAGATTGCTTGAGCGGTATAAGTTTCCGCATCTTGACTAACATCATTCGCGTATTGAGTAAGATGATGATTTAGAATATTTTCGGCGCGCTCAACAAACTCATCACGCTTAAATTTCCAACCTCTTAAATCGGCTTGCTTAGCCTGTGCAATGTAGTGCTCTAGACGCGTTTTTCTCAATAGATGTGCCTTTTTCGACAAATCAAATTCTACCAATGAGAAGTTGCGCTGTACTTTTTGAATATCCATATGAACGGGGCGCTGTTCGTCATCAGCTGATGCTTGGCTTACGGATAGCTTTCCTTGCCCAATTACACCGACTATAACAATGATTGCTGATACCACTAAGCCTGAATAAACCCACTTTAAAAAGTTCATGCCCCACTCCTTGAACGATTTTGCACTTGTATCGATAAGCTCGCTACAATCCACTTAATTAAAACTATTTATCACCAATGTATTGAGTCATTCGACTTTCTAAGTTTCTAGCTTTCACGTTGCAGCAGATGTTTTCTGCCTGACAATACAAACTTTCGTCTGTTCAATACATCAAGTAATTCACTCATATCTACTTAACCATATGCACCTTCCGCACCATATAGTTAATCTTTATTTTTCAGCAACTTAGACCAACCCAAAACTTATACTAAAGTTGTATAAGGTACTTTCTACACACAGCAAGATAAAATTTTCCTTTCAAATTTAATAAACTCACTCCCCTTAATACTGTACACTTATACAG
>NZ_JAFLMX010000149.1:0-84245 GCF_017849675.1 Alteromonas sp. AO-Serp | reverse complement strand
GCCCTAATGCGCACACTTAATGAGCATTTAAAAAAAGTTAGTAAAAAAGGGGTTGACGGTTGCCAGTCATATACGCATAATACGCGCCACTTCCTGAGAGGGAAGAGAATAGCAAGGCTACGTAGCTCAGTTGGTTAGAGCACATCACTCATAATGATGGGGTCGCAAGTTCGAATCTCGCCGTAGCCACCAATTCTCACTTATCTCTTTTAGGAAAGTCTAGCTGCGCGGAAGTGGTGGAATTGGTAGACACGCTGGATTTAGGTTCCAGTGCTTCACGGCGTGAGAGTTCAAGTCTCTCCTTCCGCACCACGACTGGGGTATAGCCAAGTTGGTAAGGCAGCGGGTTTTGATCCCGCCATTCATAGGTTCGAGTCCTGTTACCCCAGCCATATTCTTGAAAAAGCCGCTCTTTTGAGCGGTTTTTTTGTTTGTACTCTCGTTTTGTTCAGCAAATGTGTTCTTCTCCCCCATGAATGAATAAATTTGCTATATGCGAGCATAAAACGTCATAGTTTCAGTACGTTTTCATTGTCCAATCATTTAATTGTCGTGCTAGTATTGGTTTTTTATCGATATAGCTCGGCTCATTCCAAGGTTTAGCAAATATAAGTTTGCTTAAGCCGAAGCGTTTGTTCTGACAACGCACCTGTCATGTTCAGTTCATTTCTACACGCCGAGCAATAATTAAAACAATAACGAAGGAAAGTGCGTGATAAACGAATTCGTTTCATTAGTTAACAATATTCTTTGGGGAGACGGTCAGGTACTTATCATTATGCTGCTTGCATGTGGTATCTGGTTTACCGTTAAACTTGGTGGTGTGCAGCTTAGGCACTTCGGCCATATGTTCAGCCTACTAAAGGGCAGTAACACTTCTACTAAGGATGGGATAAGTTCATTCCAAGCTTTGTGTACCAGCTTATCGGCTCGTGTAGGCACGGGTAACTTAGCTGGCGTCGCGGTTGCTATATCTCTAGGCGGTGCTGGCGCTATTTTTTGGATGTGGATGATTGCCCTTTTGGGTATGGCCACTGGCTTTGCCGAAAGTGTACTAGGTCAGCTATACAAGGTCCGTGACGAAAACGGCGAGTTCCGTGGCGGCCCCGCTTATTATATCAAGCAGGGTTTGAACAAAACCTGGCTTGCAGTCGCATTTTCTCTATGTTTGTTCTTTGGCTACGGCTTTGTCTTTAGCGCCGTTCAAGCCAATACTATTACCGATGCATTAAACAATGCGTACTCTTTCCCCACAGAATATGTAGGCCTAGCCATTATTGCACTGGCAGCCTTAATCGTCGTGGGAGGCCTTAAAAGCATTGCGCGCTTTGCCGAGTTTGTGGTGCCATTTATGGGAATAGGCTACGTGCTTGTGGCTTTGGCTATAACCTTCATTAATATTTCCGAACTGCCAGCCATGCTGCTCGATATCATTAAATCAGCATTTGGCTTGCAGGAAGCTGGCGCTGGTGCACTCGGTGCGGCCATTAAAAATGGTATTCAGCGCGGACTGTATTCAAACGAAGCGGGCAGCGGCTCTGTACCGCACGCTGCGGCGAGTGCTGTGCCAAACCCTAATCACCCCGTATCACAGGGTTACATTCAGATGCTTGGCGTTTTCTTAGATACACTCGTGCTATGTACGTCTACTGCCTTCATCATTTTACTTGCTGGCGGTTCAAGCTCTGATCAAATGGAAGGCATACGCCTAACCCAAGATGCGATGAGCAGTCACCTAGGCGAAGGCGGTACTGATTTTGTGGCTGCCGCCATCAGCTTATTTGCATTCACGTCTGTAGTGGCAAACTATGCCTATGGCGAGAGTAATCTGCACATGTTCAAGCTAGATAATAAAATAGGCCGTGCAGTTTACACTATTGGTTATTTAGGCATGATTTACTGGGGCGCACAGGCAGCCCTACCTCAGGTATGGGCCATGGCCGACATGGCGTTGGGCCTAATGACGGTGATTAACATCATTGCTATTGTATGGATGACCCCTACCATTGTGTCTATCAGCAAAGACTACTTTAAGAAAAAAGACAGTAGCGCAAACATGGAATACAAAGCGGGCGACTGTGAAATACAGGGTAAGTCAGAAGATGGTATTTGGGATTAAGTCCGGCTTTTACTAAGTTAGTGTTTTAGAGTTAGATGTTACCAGGCTAACTTTGACCTAGTGAGACTAAACAAAAGAAAGGCTAACCTCGGGTTAGCCTTTTTCGTTTGTAGCAATTGACCGCAAGTAAAACACTGGTTTTGATTTACCTGCAACAAATGAAATGGCGGCCTACAACGCTACTGGCAAATGCCCTGTCTTCACCCATATTATTGTTTCCTCATCCACGTAAGGATGATGCTGACTCATATGAGGATTGCGCAACCATGTGCCTTTTGGGTATGCACCATGTTCGTCTTTAAATGTACCCGATAGCACAAAAATTTCTTCACCTCCGAAATGCTTGTGAGGCTTGAATATCTCACCCACGGGCCACTTAACTAGCGCCACATGTTCGTGCTCAAAGTTGTGGAGCGGCATCACTTGTAAACCGCCCTGCCCTTGCAGCCATTGTGCTTTATTTGTATTTACCCGTACTTCACTCAAATCGCGCTTATCAAACTGATTCAGCTTAACCAGAATCACACAGCCTTCTTTACTGAAAGGGCTATGTTTACTGCCTGGCGGGTTACGCAAGTAAGTACCTGCAGGGTAATCACCGTGTTCATCGGAAAACACACCTTCAAGCACCAAAATTTCTTCACCATAAGGATGACTATGCTGCTTAAAGCTCGCGCCAGCTTCGTACTTCACGACGCTAGTTGTATGACCAGACTCTTTTGCTTCACGCTCTAAAGGCTTCCGCCATACCGTAGAAGACGGTGACGCCTGCCACTCTTGCATTTGCGTATTAATCGCTAGACGTTCATCAAAGTTCATATTTAGCATTTAGGTCACCGTTTAATATTGACGCGTTGTCACTGTTTTATTAAAGACCGTTACTCTGGTCTTAGCATTTCGAAAAAGTTATCTCGGGAAATAGTGTAATAATCGCCTCGTCCGCCACCACGACTCACTGGCGCACTTTTCAGCGTGCTGTAAACGCCGTTCTCTATGAGTGACTTATCAATGTGTACACCCGCTACTTCACCCATGATAAACCAGCTATTCACCTCCTCACCTGAGGCGGTCTTAAGCTGTACCACATCAGTTAGCTTACATTCCATGCTCACCTTACTCGCTTTTACGCGGGGAACGCTTACCACTTCACTTTCTACAGTTTGAAGCCCTGCATGGTCAAATTCACTTTCTTCAGGTGCCAGAGGTTTACTTGTCGTGTTCATTGCATCAATCAAATCTTCTGATACAAGATTCCAGCAAAACTCACCCGTTTCCTGCACGTTTACCAGTGAATCTTTCTTACTGCCTACTACTGAAAAGCCGATAATTGGCGGCGTGTAGTTCAACGCATTGAAAAAACTGTAAGGAGCAAGGTTTAACACTCCCGTTTTTGATTTTGTAGAGATCCATCCGATTGGGCGCGGTGCGATGATCGCGTTAAACGGATCGTGAGCCAAGCCATGACCTTCTTTTGGTTGATAAAAATGCGTTTGTGACAAAACCATTCCTTAAAATTTGTGGTAGGGTAAATCTAATACTGATATGAACGCTTATTCGGCGCTTTTCAAGGGCTTAAGATCAAAGGTTGTTTATGACTGCACGTAATGTCGCTTTTTCAAGAACAAGACTGACTGAATTAATGGTGCCATCTTTTGCTAATTTTGGTGGTAAGGTGCATGGCGGTGTCATTTTATCGTTAATGGATAAAGTCGCCTATGCCTGCGCAAGTAAACACGCAGGGGCCTATTGTGTAACCGTTACCGTTGATGGCGTCGAGTTTTTACAGCCTGTTGAAGTGGGTGACTTACTTCACCTCGACGCTACCGTTCATTATGTCGGAAACACATCCTTGGTAGTAGGGATAAAAGTCACTACGGAAAATATCAAAACCAACGAGGTCAAACATACCAACAACAGCTTTTTTACCATGGTTGCCAAAGATGATAGCGGCACACCTGTTTCAGTCCCTGAGCTAGAGTTATCTACTCACCATGAAATGCGCAATTTCGTAACGGCTATACGCCGCAGTAAAATTCGAAAAGAGGCACAAGTTAAGCTGCAACGTGATTACGACGCCTTTATTCCCAAAGAAGACTTTGCGCTTTTAAATGAACATCGCTGTGCAGTTACCTTTGAGAAAAATGACTAAGTAACAGGTACAAAAAAAGCCAGTTGCGTATTAATCAACTGGCTTTCAGCACTCAAGAACCGGTGCTATTTAGAAGCTATACGAAACTTTTCCGTAAACAAAACGGCCTGTAAAACCGTAAGGCGAAAAGCCTGAATACGGGAATAAACGCGAGAACGTAGTTACATCATCCACAAGTTCACGGGTTGTTTCTGGATACACATCAAATAAATTGTTAGCACCAACAGAAACGGTAAGTCCTTCTGTTAACGCAATGCGAACGTCTAGGTCTGTGATCCACTCTGATGGAATGATTTCATTGCGTGCTTCAACTGACGATGGGTCTTCCACTTCACCATAACGAGTAGTGCGTAAGGTTGTTGTGTAGCGGTCATAATTCCACGTAACACCTAAGTTAAGTTTGCTGTCAGGCGAAGCCGTTTCGAAGCGACGTAGTTCAACATCATCGAACAAGTTAGCCTGGTCGAAGCCTGCATTTTGCAACACATCAGGTGCATCGATAACATTTGTTACCTCGTTATCGTTAAAGTTAGCACCTGCGTTAAAGTTAAACGCACCATAATCTGACGTATTAAGCGTATAGGTAGAAACGATATCAACACCTTCCGTACGCGAATCTATCGCATTTAAGAAGAATCGAGCCTGATTAGCTCCCGTACCCGCAAGTAGTGCTTCTATACCCTCACCTGATAGGTTGTTAGACAGCACGATACGATCGTCGATATCAATGCGATAAAAGTCTACTGTCAGGTTGAAATCGGCAGTTGGCGAGTAGGTAAAACCTGCACTGTAGTTATTCGATTCTTCTGCATCAAGACCTGGGCTGCCCAGCGCTTGCGCAACATCACTTGACGGCGCAAATGTGCCTGTCTCTGTTGGCTCGCCATCAACAAATACCGTCGCGATTGAAGTGAAGAATTGCTGTTGTAGCGATGGTGCTCTAAAGCCGGTTGATACTGACGCTCGAAGTGCAAATGCATCACTCAGGGTTACACGGTGAGACATTTTCCAATTAAACGTGCTGCCGAAGTCAGAATAATCTTCATAGCGCCCTGCCACCGCTACGTTCCAGTTTTCTACAACGTCAGCTTCTACATCCACATAAAAGCTATAGTTATGACGGCTGTTTTCACCTGCAGATTCTGGTGTAAAGCCAGGGAATACTTGCGAACCAGCAGCACCAAACGGGCCGTCTACCGGGTCAGTCACCACGCCGCCAGGTCCAAACGAACCTTGTATGTAAGACCCTTCTTCACCTGCGGTTATTTCATAGCTCTCATGACGATATTCTGCGCCCATGGCGAAGTTCATTTCGCTGTAGAAATACCCGGTATCTACCAAACGTGACGCGTCAGCATTCACAATTGTGGTGTTGTATTCTAGCGTACCCGCGTCAAACTCAGTTTGACTCGTTGGACCTAAAGACGTGTTTAGGGTGTTGATAACACCATACTCAAGCTCATTACCACCATGTGTTACGGACAAGTCGTAATTCCACACATCGCCATAGCCCTTAATACCAGCAAGCAGCGACATATCGGTTATGTCAGTTTGAATAGAAGGTAGGAATCCGTCTGGATAAATTTCAACTACGTTTCGTGAATCTTGAGCACGACGGTAAAAGCCTCCGCCTACCGAATCACGAGTGCTGTAGCCTGCGGTAGTATAAAACTCAACGCTATCAGTAAGGGCTTTGCCCGCGTTTATGAACAAGGCGTAATCTTCCACCTCACCATTTCCGTAAACGTGATTGTAGCGGTTGACCGTAAGCTCACGAGGGTCTAAGTTGCCGTCCGCGTCTCGCGCATAGTTTTCTCGCTGGTCGTAGTCCGAACGGTTCGCCTGTCCACGGTCGCGGTATTCACCTGATACGTTAACAAAGCCGTCATCTCCCCATTCGAAGCCTACGTTTCCGCGAAGGGTAAAGGTTTGTCCATCGGTTACGTCTCTGTCGCTTCCTTCAGCGAATGCTAAATTACCGTCAGCGCCAACACTCACACCTTCAAGGTTAGGCACACCGTCCATTGTTGTAACGTTAGCACCATACGTTGCCGACACTTCACCGCCTTCGGCAGCATCTTTCAAAACAATATTTATAACACCGGCAATGGCGTCTGAGCCGTACTGAGCCGCAGCACCGTCACGCAACACCTCAATACGCTTAATAGCATTAGCCGGGATAGCGTTTAAATCTACCGCTGAAGAGCCACGCCCCACCGAACCATTTAAATTAAGAAGCGCAGAGGTGTGACGACGCTTACCATTAACTAATACCAGCGTGTGGTCTGGTGCTAAACCACGCAGCTGCGCTGGTCGTACGTGGTCGGTGCCATCGGTAATAGATGGCTGAGGGAAGTTAAAGCTAGGCAGTAACTGGTTTAAGATCATGTTGGTTTCAGTGAGCCCCGTTGCTTCTATAGATGAAGCATCGATAATGTCGATAGGTACAGGGGAGTCATTGATGGTGCGACCAACGCGACGTGAACCTACAATTTGGATTTGCTCAACATCTTGCTCATCAACAGAAGCTTGCTCCTGTGCAAGCACTGACGAAGAAGAAAAAGCCATTCCTGCAATTGCAGAAGCAATGAGGGAAAGCTTGAAAGCAGAAGCGTTAAATTTTGCCTGTTGCATTGTGTTGTTCCTGAATTCTTTTAAATTTTACTTTTCGAAGTGTGTAGTTTTGTATTTCGTGAATCAAAAACGCGTTGAAATACAATATCTTCTTTCTGTTGTTGGGGTACTGCTAAACGCCAGGTTGTCTGATCAGACTTATTATTATTAGAGATGAAAAGCACGCGGTGCTTGAAGGCTGAGTAAATCACAAAAAGATTCGCTCGCACAATACTAAAGTTGTAATAAATCCTTAATATCGACGACAGGCGGAATTTTGAAGATGAAGCGACGGAATCATCTATTGCACTGGTGGTAAGAGGCGGTAGGAAGGTGCCACCTTCACAAAAGGTAATTTGGACTAGAGTACGTGAAACCGAAAAAGCGCCCCGTTCAGAGCGCTTTTCATACTAAATTTGCACTAATGAGTGCCAAATAGGCGCTTATGCTTTTTTAAGCTTCTTCTTAAGCTTTTTCAGCTTTCCTTCTTGCTTAGAAATTTTCGCCTTAGTTGCTTTAATCGCTTTTTTTAACTCTTTTTTCTTAGCCATGATGTAAATCCTTATCTTTATTTGTAGTGTTCGCTTCACTCACATAACGTTTAGCAAAGCCGCTATTGATCGCCGTGTTTGGCAATAAATTCTCGAATAAAGTGTCTAACTTCACGAGCAGCAGAAGTGTCTAGGTCTTCGCATAACGCGATAAACTGGGCACGCTCTTCGTCGTTGATTCGAATAATCATCTGACTATTCTTTTTCTTCTTTTTATTGTTTTTTTCAGACACCTTAAATCCTTGCAAATATCAATACGTGCAGTATGTCGTTCAATGAGAATCTGCAAGTACTACCACATTATTCGAATATAAAATGTATAGCCTATGTATATACATTTCAAGGTATTTTGAACTTTTCACCCTTATTTTTCATAAAAGCGTAATGCTAGCGTCACATTAGTGACTTCAGGCTAAGCCAAAGTAATTCCAATAAAAATGGAAATAACGAACTTACGTAAAATCAAAAGTGAAGTAGACCATGACACAAACACAATCTATAACTCACCTATCGTGTTTCATCGAAGCAGTGGCTATCGCTAAACAAAATAAATGCAGTAATTGCGACGATTTGAAAACACTGTTGCAGCAAAAGGGATACGAAGAGTTAGTTGCAATGGAAACCGTAGAAGAATTAAGCCCGCAGCTGCCCTTAGCGTCTTAATAGTCGTATTTTGAATAGGAAAAGAAAAATGCTGTTTGCGCTTTTTATCTACACACTGTGTAGCCTACTGCTATTCAGTTTTTGCGAGATTGCTCGCAAGCGTTTAAGCCAGAAACAAAAAACGGAAGCCTTGCTTCCGTTTTAAAAGCGCTATCAAATGATTATTTAGGCGACCAATCAAATTTTTTGAAAGGTTCGTCTACAGGCGTATCGGCCAAATGATTGGTATAATTACTCATCACTTTTTGCGCCAATATAAGTATGATTTCTAACAATTGCTGATGCTTGTATCCAGCGCTGTAAAATGCGTCAAGCTGCGCATTATCAACATTACCTCGCCCGCGAGTTACAGCCAGCACAGTTTCTTTAAGCGTATTCAATTTGCTGTCAGACAGTGTTTCATCGTTTCGCAACTCTTCAATTAGGTCATCGCGCACTTTCATACTCTTAGCAATACCCGTATGCGCTGGAACGCAGTAATGACACGCGTGCTCTACATTCACTGCCTGCCAAACCACCGTTAACTCTTCTGCATTGAACGATGTTTCTTGCGCTAGTTTATGCAGCACTTGATAGCCTTCAAGCAAAGTCGGCGCTTCTGCCATTACTGCATGTAGATTTGGAATCATTCCAAATGCTGCTTGCGAATTATCAAGTAAAGGCTTCGCTGCTTCTGGCGCACTCTCTTTCGTGTGTAAAGTAAAATCGCTCATGTCACTCTCCTATTGATGTGATCAAAAACTGCAAGCAACGCTTTGCGCTACTCACAACTCGTATGCCAATAATAATAGGTTTACTTGAACGATCGTTCAAGCGATAATTGAACATATGTTCAAAATATTCACGTATAAGGTATGCAGCGATGAAATATGACCACGATGAGATTATAGAAAAAGCCACTACGCTTTTTTGGCAACGAGGCTTTCAGGCGGCTGGCATGCGTGATATTCAGCAGGCATTGGATATGCGTCCGGGTAGTATTTATGCGCGCTTTCAAAGCAAAGAAGGCTTATTCAAACTTGTTGTTGAGCATTATGCTGACAACAGTGCAAAGCGTTTAAAGCAAGTCACAGAAGCTCGATCGCCTTTAGATGCTCTTTACCATTTTTTTGAAACAGCATTAACTGGCCCCGACGAGCAACGCTACATGCGCCAGTGCTTGCTGGTTAAGTCTATTGCAGAATTAGAACTCATTGGCGATATTGCCAAAAAAGCTGTACTTGAGAGCATGCAAACCCTCAAGGCTGGTTTTAGAAATATTATTGAAGCCTGTATCGAAAAAGGTGAGCTGCCTGAACATACGCCAACGTCAACAGCCGCAGAGTGGCTTCAAAATCAGTTCGTTGGCTTACGAGCGTTTGCCTTACTGCAAGACGATAATCAAACAACTATTAAGATGATAGACAAAGTCATTATCGATTTGAAAGGACAATGGCCACAACAAACACATTAATGTAGATGAAGGCTTACAAAAACTGACGCAGTGCATTTCATGAAAATTGCCGTGAAACCAGTTGGATGAGCCCTGATTTACTTAAACAAGCGGTCCGGAATGAACCGTTTAAACCAAGTGGAAAAACCATTTTTGTCCGTTTTCACATTAACGTAGGCTCGCTTTACCTCAACCCACTGTTCCTGGTCAACAGTCACTCTACCATCAGCAAACGGTACATATAGCTGATCGCCTTCAAAGTGGGTTCTAAATTCTAAGTAAAAGTCGCCGTGTAACTCCTCAAGTAAGGCATCGGACTCCCCTAACCCGTTGGGGAGGAAGTAATGAAACCGAGTGAGAATAAGGCTTCCTTCAGCACTTAACTGGTAACTGCCTGCATAGCCATCCCAGCAGGCAGACATCACCTCAACCTTTTCAGGGTCAGGTTTACTCTTCAACTGATAAAAGTGTTTTTCGCCTACGTCTGCTGGATGCCCTTACCAAATATAATAAAGGCTATAGCCTTTTAGATTAACCCACGGACATTGATTGGAGAACCCTTGCGAAAATTGTACGGTCATTCCTTTGAACCTTTGAAAAAGTGAATTGATTTGAGTTCGGCAAGTGGCTAGATTTTGTGACTTTTTAAACCTAAGCAGCAGCTAAGAGAACAGTAACCGCAACAACTGGGCGATAAGCAAAATCCCCATTAAGGGCCAAATCCACTTTGCCCATTTCGCAGCATCCTCATTACTGATTCGCATTTTAGAGCGTTCTATTAGCGGTATAATCAATGCTAGCGCACCAAATAACACCGCCAGTAAAATTAACACTTCCATTATCGTAACCCTATCGCATATTTGAGCACTTCTTGTTTAGCAGGCTCTATGCGCTGCGCCACAGAAAGAAGCTGGTTTCTTATCCATTTTATGGGGGCAACGTCATTGCTAAACAAGGTATAAAACCCATCCATTGCCGTCATCATCACCAAATTATCTCGCTTTCGTGGCTTTTCATAATTGCTGATAAGCCTTTGAGAAAATACTTTATCGGTTAGCGACAATGCGTTGTCGCTACCGAATGGCTTGAATTCAGCACACACAGAAAGAAAGGTTTCTACATCTTTAAAACCTAAATTAACACCCTGTCCGGCAAGCGGATTAATAGTGTGTGCTGCATCACCAACTAACGCACAACAGCCTTTCACATAGTGATTGGCATGAGCACGCGTGAGTGGAAAAATCGCTTTATCAATAACTGAAAAGCTATTGCCATTTCTGGTCAATTCATCTGGAAACGTTTTCAGAATTTCACTTTCAAGTTGGTTCGCTTTTAAACTTTTAATCCGTTTGAGTTCGTCAGGCGAGTCGTACCAAACTAGCGAAGCGAAGTTATCAAACATAGGTAAAAAGGCTTTAGGGCCGCTCGATGTAAACTGCTGCCAGGTTACAGGTTCAACGGCGTTCTCCATCTTTATAGTGATCCCCATCGCCTGCTGCGCATATTGCC
This sequence comes from Alteromonas sp. AO-Serp, assembly GCF_017849675.1. NCBI lineage: Bacteria > Pseudomonadati > Pseudomonadota > Gammaproteobacteria > Alteromonadales > Alteromonadaceae > Alteromonas > Alteromonas sp. AO-Serp. The sequence continues at coordinate 73,209 of NZ_JAFLMX010000149.1, read as the reverse complement.
AACCTGTAGTGCCAATGCCCGCCGCCTTTCTCACCTGAGAGTTTGCGCCATCTGCGCCAACAAGCCAGCTCGCTTCAATGGTTCTGCCATTCGAAAGGCTGACCTTAGCCGTATTCGTTAATTGAATATCTTGCACCGTTTGTCCGGTAATGAGCTCAACATTGTCAAACTTCTTTAATACGTGGTGGCATCCTAGCTGCAACAATCGGTTTTCCACAAAAAAGCCTAGTTGGGGCATGTCAATACTATGTGCGGTAAAGTCTGTTCGATGGGCAGGGTCGTCCCACACGCTAAGGCCAGTGTAAGGTTTTACGCGCATAGCGGCTATGTGGTCCCAAGCGCCAAGGGCTTTTAAAAGCGTAACCGATGCTTCGCTGATAGCGGAAACCCTTAAGTCAGGCCCATCCTCGGGGTTAAAAGGTACCGGTAGATACGGCTCTATCACTGCTACTTTAAACTGCTGTTGAGCAAGCCCCAACGCTAGCGCAGCGCCGACCATACCGCCGCCATTTATACAAAAATCGACCATTAATTCTCCTTAAAACACGCAGTTGCATTATGTCTTAAAACACAAAGCGGTGTGAAGTAAAACGTAGAACCGGCTTGCCCCAGATCAATTCTTAACGAATCGTCTCAAGATACTGGGAATATGCTTGCATAACAGGTAAAATATGCGGCTATTTTGAACATCTTCCTGTAACTGACTCTATCACTGTTTTTTGCGTGGCGATTTAAGCGCTGCTCGTAAAACAACATTCTGGCAGACACCTTTGCTAGAAAAGGGTGAAACTGCTTTCACTTACAGGAACACTAACAGGTTATCGAATAGTTGTTATGACTAAAAAGCTGTATATCAAAACCTGGGGCTGCCAAATGAACGAGTATGACTCGGAGAAAATGGCAGACTTACTAGACTCAACACATGGCTACAGCGCTGCTGAAAGTGCTGAAGAAGCCGATGTTATCTTGCTTAACACGTGCTCTATTCGTGAAAAAGCACAGGAAAAAGTGTTTCACCAGTTGGGCCGTTGGAAAACACTTAAGCAAGATAAACCTGAACTTATTATCGGTGTGGGCGGCTGTGTAGCCTCTCAAGAAGGCGATACCATTCGTCAGCGTGCGCCGTTCGTAGACTTAGTATTCGGTCCACAAACACTGCATCGTTTGCCTGAAATGATCAACGAACTTCAGGGCGGCGCAAAGTCAGTTATTGACGTGAGCTTCCCAGAAATTGAAAAATTTGACCGCCTTCCTGAGCCACGTGCTGAAGGTCCAACGGCGTTCGTTTCAATTATGGAAGGCTGTTCAAAATACTGCACATTCTGCGTAGTGCCTTACACCCGTGGTGAAGAAGTAAGCCGCCCTGTTGACGACGTGTTGCTTGAAATCGCTCAACTTGCAGGTCAAGGCGTGCGTGAAGTAAATCTTCTAGGTCAAAACGTTAACGCGTATCGCGGTGAAAATTACGACGGTACAATTTGTCGTTTCTCTGAGCTGCTTGAATTAGTAGCGGCCATAGACGGTATCGACAGAATTCGTTACACCACCTCACACCCGGTTGAATTTACTGATGACATTATAGAAGCATACGCGTCTATTCCGGAGTTAGTAGACCACCTACACTTGCCTGTTCAAAGCGGCTCTGACCGTATATTGAACTTGATGAAGCGTGGCCATACAGCAATCGAATACAAGTCTAAAATGCGTAAGCTGAAGAAAATTCGCCCGAACATTAGTTTGTCGAGTGACTTCATTATTGGTTTCCCAGGTGAAACAGATGCCGACTTTGAAGCCACCATGGATTTGATTCAGGCAGTCGATTACGACCTTAGCTTCAGCTTTATTTACAGTGCTCGCCCGGGTACGCCTGCTGCCGACGCAGTAGATGACGTAAGTGAAGAAACTAAGAAGCAACGTCTTCACCTACTACAGCAACGTCTTCACCTACTACAGCAGCGTATTACGCAACAGGCTCTTCGTATTGCTCGTCACATGGTTGGTACAGAGCAACGAATATTGGTTGAAGGTCCGTCAAAGAAAAACCCAATGGAGCTTTCGGGACGTACTGAAAATAACCGTGTAGTGAACTTCGAAGGCACACCAGACATGATTGGCGAATTCGTTGATGTAAACATCACTGACGTATTCACTAACTCATTACGTGGTGAAGTTGTGCGCAGAGAGAGCGAAATGGGCTTGCGTGTTGCCGTTTCGCCCCAATCTATCATGGCAAAGCATCAGGCAGATTTGCCCGACGAGCTTGGCGTGGGTCAATTTAACCCAGCCTAAATACATTTTATAGCGAGGAAAAAAGTAGCTTGAGTACATTGGTTAGTAACGAATTTGAATTAGAACCGGCAGATAGCAAACGTTTGTCGAGTTTATGTGGCCCCTTTGATGACAACATTAAACAAATTGAGCGCAGGTTAGGGGTAGAAATTACCTACCGAAATAACGCATTCAAGGTGTTGGGTGAACCGCAGCAAATAAAAAGTGCCAGCGAATTACTTAAGCTTCTTTATATAGAAACTCAGCCTATTAAGGGCCGTATTCCCGAGCTAGAAGCAGAACAAGTTCATCTTGCCATTCAAGAAGCCCGCGTTATTGAAAAAGACGCAACAGGCGGCTATGGCAAAGAAGTGAATATTAAGACCAAGCGCGGTGTGATTAAGCCGCGTAACCCTAACCAAGCGCAATATGTGGCGAACATTGTAAACCACGATATTACTTTTGGTATTGGACCTGCCGGTACGGGTAAAACCTACCTAGCCGTCGCTGCTGCTGTGGACGCGCTTGAGCGACAAGAAATTCGCCGCATCTTGCTTACCCGCCCGGCGGTAGAAGCGGGCGAAAAGCTCGGTTTCTTGCCCGGCGACCTTTCACAAAAAGTTGACCCGTACCTTCGTCCGCTTTACGACGCCCTATTTGAAATGTTGGGCTTCGAGAAAGTAGAAAAGCTTATGGAACGCAACGTCATTGAAGTTGCACCGCTGGCCTATATGCGCGGTCGAACGCTGAACGATGCCTTTATTATCCTGGATGAAAGTCAAAACACCACGGTAGAGCAAATGAAAATGTTCTTAACCCGTATTGGCTTCAATTCAAAAGCGGTGATCACCGGTGACATCACGCAGGTAGACTTACCTCGCGGTGCAAAATCAGGTCTTCGTCATGCTATTGAAGTGTTGAGTGAAGTGGATGACATTTCTTTCAACTTCTTTAACGCTGAAGACGTGGTTCGTCACCCTGTGGTTGCGCGCATCGTAAGAGCCTATGAAGTGCACGATGCTGAACAAGAGCGTCTTCGCAAAGCACGTAAAGAAGAAGCGTTGCGACTTCAACGTGAACAGGCTTCTCAAGACGATAATGCCACGCAAACGAAAGACGACAACGCATCGTGAGTGCCATTATTGATGTACAGCAAGCGTTTGAAGGTGACGAGGCCATTTTGTCGGCCATTCCCTCAACTTCGGAACTTGAGCTTTGGGCTAACGCCGTGCTCAAGTACGAAGGGTTAGCTGAGCAAGAAGTGACCATTCGCTTTACTGACGAAGGCGAAAGTCAAAGCCTTAACCATGAATACCGAGGAAAAGATAAACCCACAAATGTTTTATCTTTTCCGTTTGAAGCGCCTCCAGGTATAGAAATAAACCTTTTAGGCGACCTGGTTATTTGTGCCCCCGTTATTAGTCGAGAAGCCGAAGAACAGCATAAAGACGTAAGCAACCACTACGCGCACATGACTGTTCACGGGCTATTGCATTTAATGGGTTACGACCATATTGATGATGCGGAAGCTGAGGAAATGGAAAGCAAGGAAATTGATATTCTTGCGCACCTTGGCATTGCTAATCCTTACGAATATATTGATTAACAATTCAATATAAACCATTGTTAGTTAAGTACTTTAACACTTAATAACAATAAAACATTGACGACCAGCGAGAACCATTTTAACGTTGGCGTTGAACTAACAATTAAACGGACATTATGAGCGACGATAATCCTCACTCTACCAACGGCTCATCAGGCAAGAGTTGGTTAGATAAACTAAAAAATTCAATTTCTGGCGAGCCGAGAAGTAAAGAAGAGTTAGTATCGGTTATTACTGATGCTGAACAGAACGAAATCATAGACCCACAAACCCGCGAAATGATTGAAGGGGTTATTGGGGTAAATGAAATGCGAGTAAGGGATATCATGATCCCTCGCGCTCAAATGACAACCATCGATGTAGAGCAAAAGGTAGAAGAGTTTTTACCTGTAATGCTTGAATCTGCTCACTCCCGTTTCCCCGTTATCAGCGAAGATAAAGACCACATCGAAGGTATTCTGTTAGCAAAAGATCTTTTAGCTTTTGCATTTAACGCGGAAAAAGAATTCAACCTTCGCGATATTCTGCGCCCTGCGGTTATTGTCCCAGAAAGTAAACGCGTGGACGTTCTGCTTAAAGAGTTCCGTCAGCAACGCTACCACATGGCCATTGTTGTAGACGAATATGGCGGTGTGTCTGGTTTGGTCACGATTGAAGATATCCTTGAAATTATCGTGGGTGAAATTGAAGACGAATACGATACGGAAGAAGATGGTACCGATGATATTCGCCCGTTAAATAAATCAACATACTCTGTTAAAGCCTTAACGCCGGTTGACGATTTTAACGAGTTTTTTGAAACCAAGTTTAGCGAAGAAGAAGCCGACACTATTGGCGGTATTGTGCTGAAAGCGTTTGGTCATATGCCTGAAACCAATGACGAAATCACCATTGGCGACATTCAATTTAAAGTGACTAACTCTGATAAGCGCCGACTTATCCAACTTAAGGTTTCAGTGCCTTCGCTCGAATAGTGAAGTAACGCAAACTACGCCTGTTTCAGCATAGGGCAGCATGATTTTATGCGTGCTCACCCTATGTTGACGTAACAACTCTATTAACCACGATCAGATGACTCCTATGCTGAAACGGTTTACTCCCCACCTTCTTCTTTTACTAAGTGGTGCAAGCTTAACCCTTGCTTTTGCTCCCTTTAACATGTGGCTTTTAACTATTCCTGCGCTTGCACTTGCTATACGTCAGGTGATAAAGCTCAAACATCGCCCATTTTTAGCCGGATGGCTGTTCGGTGCGGGATGGTTTGGAGCGGGTATAAGCTGGGTTCATGTGAGTATTGCCGACTTTGGCGGGCTTCCCATTGCGGCATCTATTGGCATTATGGCGTTGCTATGTGGCTACTTATCGCTTTATCCTGCGCTTGCCACCAAGTTAACCGCCAAGTACTTCTCTCCCCACTTGTGGCCAATGGCGTTACCTCTTTTCTGGGTTGCGGCTGAGTGGTTACGAAGCTGGATGCTAACCGGCTTTCCATGGTTATCTTTAGGGTATAGTCAATTAGAGAGCCCTCTTTCAGGCTTTGCGCCAATCATCGGAGAAACGGGAATAAGCGCGCTTATCGTTATCAGTGCTACGCTATTTGCGTTGATACACAATAAGCGAACTTTCGCCAACGCAATGCTAGTGGCGCTGTGCTTATTTACCAGTGGCTACCTTCTTAAACAACATACTTGGGTTACCTCCCAAAAAACCTACTCAGTAGGCATGGCTCAAGGCAACATCGCGCAAAGTCTGCGATGGGTGCCAGAGCAAGATGGTCCAACCATGGACACCTATTGGAAATTAACTGAAAGCTTATGGGATAACGACCTCATCATTTGGCCTGAAGCCGCGGTTCCAAAGCTTGAGCCATTAGCCCAACCTTATCTTGCTAAAGTTAACGAAAGAGCCTTTCAAGAGAACACGGCACTTATTACGGGTATTGTTAATTACAACTGGGAAACTGATGAAGCGTGGAACAACCTAATTGTGTTAGGTAAACGTACGCCAGATGCCGCTTATCCCGACTATCAATATTTCCACAACAACCGATTTTCGAAACATCATCTATTGCCCGTAGGCGAGTTCGTACCTTTTGAAGACTGGCTTCGCCCGCTCGCTCCCCTGTTCGATTTACCTATGTCATCATTCTCTCGAGGTGACTATCAACAGGCAAACCTTGAAGCTAACGGCATTCACCTAGCCCCCGCTATCTGTTTTGAAATTGCGTTTCCTCATCAAGTGATGGCAAATGTATATGAAAATACCGACATGATCATAACCGTGAGCAATGATGCGTGGTTTGGTCACTCACATGGGCCTGCTCAGCATTTGCAGATAGCACAAATGCGCGCCCTTGAGTTAGGCCGCCCTGTCGTTAGAGCGACAAATAATGGCATTACGGCTTTTATAGACCACAGAGGCGAAATAACTGCTCGGCTACCTCAATTCATGGCAGGTAATATTTCGGCGCCAGTTGTCGCAACCAGAGGGGTTACACCGTATTACCATCTTCAAGAGCTAGGTGTTTGGTTTATAGTTATTTTGCTATTTGTTAGTGCGTTACTTCTTAGGCGAAGACAGAGATGATCTGTACAAGTTAAAGGTACCAACACAATAGTCATTCAATAATAATACTAACTCGATGTAGGACATGTTGAACTTGTTTTTTTGCAAAGTTCAATGTGTGCTAATTAAGGAAATACTTGTGAACTGGGTTTCTCTTTTTTCAAAAAAACTACTCACCTTTTCTATCACTGCCATTGTTTGCTCTACTGCTGTTTTCGCAGAGACAACGGTAATTACTGCAGATCGCATGGTAGACGTTGCTAACGGGAAAGTCGTCAAACAGGCGGCTGTTATTGTAACGGACAATATAATTACTGCATCTGGTCGCCTTAAAGACCTGACAGTTCCAAACGAAGCAAAACGTATTGATTTAGGCAATGCCACGCTAATGCCTGGGTTAATGGATATGCACGTACACTTAACCAGTGATGCAACTCGACACGGGTACAAGCGTTTAGAAGTATCACTGCCCCGCGCGGCTATTACTGGCGTTAAACACGCTAAAGCAACGTTAGATGCAGGTTTTACCACTGTGCGTAATGTGGGTGCACCTGGTTTTGCTGATGTTGCGTTAAGAGATGCCATCAACGCGGGCGACGTAGTGGGACCGCGCATGTTTGTAGCTGGGCCAAGCCTAGGCGTAACTGGCGGCCATTGTGACAGCAATCTTTTGCCCTATGAGTATGACAATTATAGCGAAGGTGTAGCTGATGGCCCGTGGGAAGTACGCAAAAAAGTACGTCGAAATATTAAGTACGGCGCTACCGTGATCAAATTCTGCGCTACAGGTGGCGTTTTGTCTAAAGGCACAAAGGTAGGTGCACAGCAGTACACATTCGAAGAAATGAAAGCCCTCATTGATGAGGCCCATTTACGTGGTTTGACAGTAGCGACTCATGCTCATGGCACTAATGGCATTAAAGCAGCCATTAAAGCGGGTGTAGATTCAGTAGAACACGTAAGTTTGCTTGATGACGAAGCGATAGATTTAGCGAAAAAGAACGGTACTTACTTCTCTATGGATATTTACGTAACTGAATATATTCTGGGTGAAGGAGAGAAAGCCGGTATTCTAGAAGAAAGCCTGAATAAAGAGCGTATTGTTGGTAAAACTCAGCGCGAAAACTTTGAGAAGGCAGTTAAAGCTGGTGTAAATATGGTATTTGGTTCCGATGCCGGGGTTTACCCTCACGGTGATAATCCTAAGCAGTTTGCCCGGATGGTGAAGTTCGGTATGACCCCCATTCAGGCTATTCAAGCTGCTACTATTAACCCTGCCCGCTTACTGAAACAAGAAGCTACCCTTGGAAGTTTGGAAAAAGGTAAGCTGGCAGATATCGTCGCAGTGCCCGGCAACCCACTAGATGATATGAGCCTTATGGAAAAAGTGGGCTTTGTTATGAAAGATGGACAAATTGTGAAGCAGTACGCGATGTGATGAATGGCCGCTAAAGGAAAAACTTTAGTTTGTAGTTTATAGATTGCAGCTTGCTGCACAGTGCAGAGGATAGTCGCTACGCAAGGTTAATAGCTTAGTAAAACATCACACTGCATCAGACTAAGAAATAAAAAACGGCGCTAACTTCATTTGAAGTAGCGCCGTTTTTGTTAGCAGCAACTACCTTACAACAGATAGGTAGTCTACCCTGTTAAACGTTACCTGCCGCCTGAATAGCAGTAAGTGCTATGGTAAATACAATATCGTCAACCAATGCACCGCGACTTAAATCGTTAACGGGCTTTCGCATACCTTGCAGCATTGGGCCAATACACACTAGATCGAAGCTACGCTGTACCGCTTTGTAAGTGGTATTTCCGGTATTGAGGTCAGGAAAAACAAACACGTTTGCCTTACCAGCAACAGGGCTATTTGGTGCCTTGCTCTTGCCCACGCTTTCGATAGCCGCTGCATCGTATTGAAGTGGACCATCAATAAGTAAATCAGGGCGAAGGCTTTGCGCAATTTTGGTCGCTTCTCTCACCTTCTCTACATCGCTTCCTGCACCTGACGAACCAGTGCTGTAGCTAATCATCGCAACCCGCGGTTCAATGCCAAACATTTGTGCAGATTCCGCAGATTGAATAGCAATATCAGCGAGCTGTTGAGCGTTGGGATCTGGGTTAATTGCACAGTCGCCGTAAACCAAAACTTGGTCAGGCAACAGCATAAAAAATACTGACGACACCAAAGACGCGTTTTTAGCGGTCTTTATTAACTGGAGCGCTGGGCGAATAGTGTTCGCAGTTGTATTTACTGCACCTGACACTAATCCATCCACGTCATCTTGCTGAAGCATCATCGTGCCCAGAGTTACGTTATCTTCTAACAACTCTTGGGCAACCACTTCCGTCACACCTTTATGGCCGCGTAGCGCCACTAAGCTCTCAACATAGTCTTTTTTAATGGCCGACGGCGAGAGAATCTCAACGCCTTCGCTCAGTACAACACCTTGCTGTTCTGCTACCCGTCTAATCTCAGTTTCATCGCCTAGCAATACAGGACGAGCAAGACCCCGTTTGGCACAAATAGAGGCCGCCACCACGGTTCTTGGCTCGTTTCCTTCAGGAAGCACAATGCGTTTATTTACCTGCCTTGCACGGTTTGTTAGGTAAAAACGAAACGCTGATGGAGAGAGTTTTTTCTGGCGCGACACTTTTTGGGTAAGTGAATTTACCCAACTTGCGTCTAAACTTTCCGCCGTGTGAACCATCACCTTTTCAATGCGTTTACTGTCATCTACAGGTACTTCCTGATTAAAAGCGTGAAGTGCTTGTGCTGTTTGCCACGTATTGGAATTTACCAGCATAACCGGTAAACCCGTTTCCATGGCCTGGCTACACAACGCCATAATGTTTTCATCGGGCTGATAGCCGCCGGTAAGCAAGAGCGCGCCTAGCTTTGTGCCGTTTAATGCAGCTAAACAGCACGACACAAAAACATCGCCGCGATCACCCGACATTACAAGTAGCGCCCCCGGCTTTAGGGTGTGCGTCATGTTGTGAATTTCTCGCGCGCAAAACGTGACACTACTTAAACGCCGCTCGGCCAGCTCGCCTTCGTTTAACAAGCTAGCGTTAAGATGCTTCGCTACGTCGGTGGCGCGAGGAGATACTAAATCAGCGCTCCAGTCAATTGTGCCAAGTAGACTCAAGCCCTTTTTGAAAATAGGCAAATCACGTAACGCTTGGGTTCGCTCTTCGTCGTGCTCAGGGGCTTCTATTGCGCCAATATCAGCGCGTAAGCGACCATGTTCATCAAAAGGCGCGTTAACCTTATTGAAGATACAGCCCACTACTTTTTGACTTTTGTGACCGCCATAGGTGTCTACAACGATTTCGAGGCGATGATTGATATCTGTGGTCGACTCATTTCCCGGCACAGCCACGAAAACGATGTCGGCATCAAGTGCCCGACTAATCTCTAAATTCAGGCGCTCTGCATAAGGATGATGGCGAGTTGTCACCAGTCCTTCAATAACAGTAACAGCCTCTTGAACACTGCTTTCTTCAAACCGCTCGATGATCTCCTCTAAGAGCTCATCAGTGCTGTCGTTACTGATCATTCGCTCTACGTATTCAAGCTCGAAAGGCGTGATGGGCGACACACTGGCATGGTGCGCAATAATTGCTGTAGAGCGCTCTTCGCCGTTATCGCCTTTACGTGGCTGTGCAACGGGCTTAAAGAAATTGAGCTTTATGCCTTGTTCCTCGATAGCACGAACAAGGCCCATGCTGACCGTAGTTAGGCCAACACTTGTGCCTACGGGGATCAACATAATTCTGCGAGACATAGTTACTCCTGCTTTTGCTAACGCGTTGGCGTTGCTTATATAATTTACGCGAAGGTTGCAGCTTCTGCGGCTATCACCCATTCTTCATTTGTAGGCACAACATAAACTGCCTTTGATGCGGTATCAGCGGTAATCTTTCCACCTTGACCAAATCGCGCGTCGGTATTTCTTTGCTCATCTAAGCTAATTCCAAAGTGGGCGAAATACCCCATAGTTGTCTCACGAATAAGCGATGAGTTCTCCCCTATTCCGCCTGTAAATACAATAGCGTCTAACGTGGGCACGGCTACCATATAACCCGCGATGTATTTAGCTAAGCGATAGCAAAAAATTTCAATGGCCAATAATGCACCTTCGTGACCTTCAAGCGCCGCATCTTCAAGGGTTCGACAGTCGTTACTCAGCTCTGAGATACCAAGTAATCCAGACTGTTTGTTCAGTAAATCACTTATCTCATCTGCGGTTTTGCCAAGCTTCTTCTGCAACGTTCCCGGTAGACTCGGATCTAAGTCGCCACAGCGAGTGCCCATAACTAAGCCTTCAAGAGGAATAAAGCCAAGGCTTGTGTCTACTGCCACACCTTTTTCTATAGCCGACACACTGCAGCCATTGCCTAGGTGGGCACTGATAATGCTGGTATCTGAAACCGGCTTCTCAAGAATTTTTGCCATGCTATCAAGTATGAACTTGTGACTGGTTCCATGGAATCCGTAGCGTCTTATGCCGTGCTCGCGATAAAGCGACATGGGTAAAGCATAAATAAAGGCTTTTTGGGGTAAGGTTTGAAAGAAAGAAGTATCAAATACGACTACGTGAGGCAGGTCAGGGTAAGCCTCTTGCGCCGTGACGATCCCCTTTAGGTTCGCCATATTATGAAGCGGAGCCATGCTTGCATAATCTTCAATTGCTTTTAGTACGCTATCATCGACAAGTGCAGCCTGCTTAAACTTTTCACCACCATGAACAACACGATGCCCTATTGCGATAGGCTTAACGCCCGTACTAGCGATAACTTCTGAAATTGCGCTTAACGCTTCGGTATGGCCAGCTTTTTCAGGTAGTGCGCGTTTTTCTTTTTTGCCGTTTAACTTGTAAGACAAACTAGCATCACTATTACCTAGTGCTTCAGCAATACCAGACAGTCCAGCCTCTCCAGTGTCAGCGTCAATTATCGCGAACTTTACGGACGAACTGCCGCAATTTAAAACTATAACTTCTTTCTTCATTTTTTAAATTTACAAATAAAAGTGGTAAGACATTTTGCTTAACCAAATTGTAGCATTTATAAACAACCGGATTGGTTAAACAATTGCTAAATGTTTTATAAAAAACATCGCATACACTTATTGTATGTGAGGTTTTTTCTCAATATTTATTGAAAAGCACGCGATTCATTTCATGCCGTAAAAAAAGAAACAAATAAAACCAATAAATACATACACTTAAAACTAAATCCAAGTTTTTTGGAAAAAATATGCATTTTCTTTCTTGAAAAGTATTTGGACCATTCCTATATCTGATTTGTCGGCGCTGAAAGGTCAGGTCGACAAAACCGCCGCCGCAGAGTCGGGGCATTTAAACTTTTAACATATTGCTTAATTTTGAGGATATGACTATGCGTACTATCGATCTATCTCCACTTTACCGTTCATTCATTGGTTCTGATCACCTAGCGTCATTAATTGATGCAGCATCTCGTGCTGAGAAGCAAAGTACCTACCCGCCGTATAACATAGAGTTACTTGGCGATGACAAGTATCGTGTAACCATGGCTATTGCCGGCTTTAGTAAAGACGACGTTTCTATTCAGGTTGAAGAAAACACGTTGACGATTACGGGCACGAAGAAAACGGAAGCGGACGATAAAGAAAGCAAAGAGCGTAAATTCTTACACAAGGGCATTTCAGAGCGTAACTTTGAGCGTAAATTCCAACTTGGCGACCATGTAAAAGTGCTAGCTGCAGATATGGAAAACGGTCTGTTACACATCGATATGGAGCGAGTCATTCCTGAAGCCAAGAAGCCTCGTCAAATAGAGATTGGTTCTCGTTTAATTGAAAATTAATAGTTAGTTTCTTGGTTTGTTTCCCAACTTTTAGCGGCGCCTTTCGGCGCCGTTTTTTTTGGGCTAAAAAAATCGCTTTTCGTTGCCGCTTCCCCGTTACTCACGCGTTGTCGATTCCAATGGCGTAATCAGCTTTACCCGATTCACCAGACTTAAAGTTACCTCGAAGGTTTTTTCCCGTCAGTTCACCTGTAGCAGACCCTTCAATTGATATAAATTCGCTGCTTGCAACTCCATTCTCAAACTTACCGGCATGCTGAAAAGTAACCGTGCCGCGCATACCGTTTACTACGCCAACGAAGGTTTCAAACCCGGTAAATTTGGCAGACATCTGAGATTGATAAGACATCAAAAACTCGACATTAGATTCGCCACTCATTTCACCAGAATACACCTGCTTAATACTAGCGTGAGATACCTTAATTCCCTCTGATCTTTCACTAAGTGTGTCTTCGTCCCATTGAGTAATGGAAAAACTTCCTTTGAACGCCATAAATATCTCTTTATAAATGGTTTTTAGTTATAAACTGTAAACCCTAGCTTCTCAGAAAGAAAAAAACAGTCAGCAAATTGTAACAGGGTGTTTAGATAATCCCCTTAAGCATGGCTAACCCCACTGCGTTACAGGTGCTTGCGTCCTTGATTTCTCCACGTTTTATTTTCTCCTTTAACTCATTTAAGGAGAGTGAAACAACGCGCAAGTCTTCTTCCTCAACATCGAGTTTTTGTGCGCCTTGGGTGAGGCCTTTAGCTACATAAATGTGATAACCCTGATTACAAAAACCGTATGCTAAATATTGAAAACCCACATATTCCATTGAATCTGCAGTTAAGCCAGTCTCTTCTTTAAGTTCACCTTTCGCCAATTCAACAGGGTCGACATCAGGGTTACTTTCCCATGCACCTTGAGGCAACTCAAGCTGGCGCTCTTTTATGGTATAGCGATATTGCTCAACCATGTAAACCGTATCGCCTTCTATCGGCAAAATAATAGCGAAGTCAGGCTTTTCCACCACGCCGTAAATGCCTTCGTTTCCACTGCTGCGTTGTATTTTGTCTTCTCTTACGCGAAGCCATTTGTTTTCGTACACAACTTTTGTATCTAGTGTTTTAATATCAGCCATGCCTCACTCCTCACTCACTGTCTTTTTCGTTTCGAAGAAAACCTGCACTTTCTTCCGTCTCTTTAAGTGTTAGGCGATCGTCAGGGTTTTTATTAAACGCTCGGGTTTGTTGATTAACTTGATGAATGGTACTTGCATTGGCTAAGTCTGATTCATTAGTGATTGAAGCGATGGTCTCTCTACCGCGTAAGAATGCTTTAATTTCGTCGACGATTTCCTTCAATTCTCCGTCGTTTTTGTTCATTCCCATTACAAAGCGCGGGGCTTCCAGATTGTTCATACCGCTAGTGGCGAATATAGAAGTGTTAATTCGGCTAGTAATGATCCACGGTGTGATACTGCTTCTAACTACGACATTTTCAGACCGTGTAGAATCGTGAATTGCCATACCTGTTGAAACTCTAGACTCGGTATACGTGCCTTCGGTTTTCATGTACATAAGCAAAGAGTTAAAGTTCAGCTCGCCCCAAAACATGTGAGACGCGTTATTTAAAATACTTCCTGCCGCTCTGAAAGTAAGCCAAGCGAATATCAGCATGAGCAAATTATTGACCATAGAAAAAGCATTGTTCAACAGTGCGCTGTTATCTACACCGATATTGATAACCAGATGTAGTAGCTCAGCAAGCTGTACGCCAGATGAGTAAAACAATACCGCGGCAACAACGACGGCAACTTGCGCAATGGCGCTCAGCGCTACTTTAGCCCCTCTGGGTAATGCCAACCCCTCACTGAGGGTTGGCTGAGTTTCTATCAGTAATTCCCCTTCGAAACTACCCTTCCCTTCAGCCTGCTCTTTAAGCTTAGGAACAAAGTCTGCGTATATTCTGTTTGGGACTTCCTTGTAACGACGGTTGGCAAGCACGATGTTTTCTATATTGATAAAAATCTCATTGGGATGAACAGACTCTTGCATGTTTGCTCGAAATTCGCTGACTTCAGTTTGTGGTGTCACTAAATCCATGCGCTTTTTAAGTAATGGAAATACGAGACCTATCACCACGCCGATACTGATGAAAAGGTATACAAAGTTCAGCCAAGCGCTAAAAAAAGCGTGTTCTTCAGACCAGGTTTTAAGTTCATTGATATTACTTCCCACCACACCATCGAGAAACACACCCGCACCAAGAGGAACGACAAGTGCTAATCCAATGATTACACCAATTGACAACCCTCCCGCTTTAGCAAGTTGCGAGTTTCCTTCGTTATGGATGCCCTTTGCCGTAGAGGTCCAGTTGGCAACAAAATAGATAAGCAATACCAAAGAAAGAACAGGCATAACGACAATTTTTGCGACTTCACCTGCAAAGCCATTACTTACTAGAAAATAGACGATGGCGTACGTAACTAAGCCCACGATAAGTGTCGCCCCCATGGCTAAAATTTCTTGGGCAAGATGGCGTAGCGGGTAAGGTAAGAAAACAAGCTTAGGAAAAACGCTGTGAACTAGCCGAGCGAGCCAGCCTTTTGGCTCCTCAAAGGTAGTGTTTCTTCTACCCATAAGCATAGAGTGCAGTGACTCTTTTGAATAAAGCAGGGATTTTTGCTCTGCCTGAGCAGCATCTTGTTCAGATTTTGAGAAGTTGTAGGCCAGTGAAGTGGGAACCGTTCTACCTACAAAAAAGCGCATAAGTTGAAGGATACCAACCGCCGTATGGCGTATTCCCGATACCACTAAAACAAAACCAACCGCTAGCAAGGTATAGCCTTTCACCTTGTTGGCTTCAAATATTGCCGGCACTGTGAAAACAACGTAAACCGCTAACAATAGCGTTAAGACACCACCCAGTGTTCTAAGCGCTCCTTCTGTCTTAAATGGGTTCTTTATCCCTAGCGTCTGAGAACCAAAATCATAAGCCATGATGCATCCTTTCGAAAACAAAAGGAAAAATCATACTTAGTGTAAGTAGATTGAGCAATGATTTTAAGTAGAGCGCCCCGCCAGTCAGAGACTACAATTTTTTAAGCTCGGGCTATTAACCGTTCTTAATCTACGTTAAACCCCGCAATAGTGCGTTGCAGTAACTGGTTGTTGCGCTGCATTTCATCAGATAGCTCAGACAATTGTTGTGCAATGTGAAGTTCGTGCCGCGCCGCTTCCTCAACCGCTACTACATCTTTAGCTACCACTTCCGTGGTCACTGACTGTTGCTCGGCCGCAGACGACATATTATTCGCCATAAGCTCGAGCTCGCACGCTGCTTCTTTCACCTTTTCCGCAGTTTGCCGACCTTCAATAGTTGTATTCATTGACGCTTCTATAGATATAACACCCTTGTTGATATCATCGACAACAATTACGCTGGCGTCCTTTAGGCTCACTAACAGCGTAGATATTTTATCTGACGATTCCTTGCTACTTTGTGCAAGCTTTCTTACTTCGTCAGCAACGACGGCAAAGCCTCGGCCATGCTCCCCTGCTCTAGCAGCTTCAATTGCTGCATTAAGTGCGAGAAGATTAGTTTGGTCGGAAAGGGTATTGATAGTTTCCAGTATATTTCCTATTTCGCTGACTTTCATTTCCATTTGAGCGGCATTAGATTGAACATTTCGAATATCATCTGAAAGCACTACCATGCTCTTTCGTATATTGTCGTTGGCTAAGAGCGAATGGTCAGCTAAACGATCTAGGCTTTGACTCGCATTAAGCGTTGCCAACGAAGAACTGGCAATCTCACGGCTTGTTACCGCCACCTCTTCAACCGCCGATGCAATATTAGTGGTGAGTTGCTGAGTACTCCCAGCGTCACTTAGCATTTCAGCGCACGCCGTTTCTAAATTGTTTGATAATCGAGAGCTTGTGCTTATCGACTGGCCTAACCCCCGAATAAGGTCACGTAAAGCTAAGATGGTTGTGTTAACAGTACGAGATGCATCACTTCTTTCGAAGCAACGGATTAATGAAAAGGTGATAAAACCGATACATCTACAACTGGTTCCAGAGCTAAGTATAGGCCTCTTTGTAAAAGCGGTGGATTTTTATACTAAAAATCGCATGTATTTTGGGATAGGAAAACGCAAAAGTGAGCTAACGGGACAGCGTCATCACTTAATTTTATTCTTAAAGTACGAGCGCAGCAGGAACAGGGCTAACCGTTGAGTTCAATCAATGCTTAATAAACAACAATACACAGGCAAGAAAATTAAAAAACGCTTTGGCTTAACAGATTACAAATCCATGATCGGATTCAGAAGTTTTGTGACGGAAAATATAGCCAGCAGAAGGACTCTGCTGGCTTGCGTAGTTAGATATATTCTACTTCGATGATTTCAACTTCAACTGCGCCGGCTGGCGTTTGAATCGTTACCATGTCATCAAGCTCTTTACCTATTAGGCCACGAGCGATAGGTGAATTAACCGAAATCAAGTTGTTCTTAATATCAGCTTCGTCATCACCAACAATACGGTAGGTGGTTTCTTCATCGGTATCGACGTTTAGAATGGTTACGGTAGTACCGAAAATAACCTTACCCGTATTTTCCATTTTGGTAACGTCGATAATCTGTGCATTTGATAGCTTGCCTTCAATATCTTGAATGCGGCCTTCACAGAAGCTTTGCTGCTCACGGGCCGCGTGATATTCAGCATTTTCTTTTAAGTCACCATGTTCACGTGCTTCGGCAATAGACTCGATAATACGTGGGCGTGTTTTGGTTTTTAGCTCATTTAATTCGTCACGCAGCATTTGAGCGCCGCGCGCTGTCATTGGATACTGACTCATGAATACCGTCTCACTTAGCTAGTAATTTAAACAGAAAAGTGCGCCGCGAAGGCGCACTTTTTATTCGTTCACACAAATGTAATATTGCTAGGATACCTCGTATCCTAGCGTATGTCATTAGTGTTTGAGTCTAGCGTGTAGTTCTTGAACTGACGCCACTTTATTGCGGTCATCAGCAGACTTAGCACGGATAGTTGCGAACGCTGCGTTCATTGTCGTGGTGTAGGTTACCTTGTTTAGCAAGGCTTCACGACGAATGTACACTGAGTCGGTGATGGCTTGACGACCTTCTGTTGTATTAATCAAATACGCGTATTCGCCATTTTTGATTGCATCAACAATATTAGGGCGGCCTTCAGACATCTTATTAACCACAGTACTCATGATGCCTGCATCATAAAGCTCGGTAGCCGTACCGCGGGTAGCTTCAATGCTGAAGCCCGCTTCGACTAACGCTTTTGCCAGTGCGATCATACGAGGCTTGTCGTTATCACGTACTGAAATTAACGCTTTACCTTGCTTAGGTAGTGGCGCACCCGCACCTAAGTTAGCTTTAGCATAGGCTTCTTCGAAGGTATCGCCAACGCCCATTACTTCACCCGTTGAGCGCATCTCTGGGCCTAGCAGTGGGTCAACACCTTGGAACTTAGCAAATGGAAGCACCACTTCTTTCACAGAGTAGAAAGGTGGAATCACTTCTTCTGTTACGCCCTGCTCGGCTAGGCTCACGCCAGCCATTACACGTGCTGCAACTTTAGCAAGAGGTACACCCGTTGCCTTAGAAACGAATGGAACGGTACGTGCTGCACGAGGGTTAACCTCGATTAGGTATACTTCACCATCTTTAATCGCAAACTGTGTGTTCATCAGACCGACTACGCCAAGTTCAAGCGCCATGGCTTTAACTTGTTCGCGCATGACATCTTGAATCTCTTTTGAAAGCGAGTGTGGAGGTAATGAACACGCAGAGTCACCAGAGTGAACACCCGCTTGTTCAATGTGTTCCATGATGCCGCCAATCACTACGTCTTTGCCGTCGCAAATAGCATCGATATCAACTTCTATAGCATCATCCAAGAAACGGTCTAGCAATACTGGCGCGTCGTTGGACACTTTAACCGCTTCATTAAGGTAACGCTTAAGATCTTTGAGGTCATACACGATTTCCATCGCACGACCACCTAGCACGTAGCTTGGACGAACCACTAGCGGGAAGCCAATCTCTTCAGCCATAGTTAGCGCTTGCTCAACGTTAGTTACCGTGGCATTCGCAGGCTGCTTGAGGTTAAGCTTGTTCACCATTTGCTGGAAGCGCTCACGGTCTTCGGCACGGTCAATCGCTTCTGGTGAGGTACCGATAACCGGTACGCCCGCCGCCTCTAGTGCACGGGCAAGTTTAAGTGGCGTTTGGCCACCATACTGCACGATAACGCCTTTAGGCTGCTCTTTAGCAACGATTTCAAGTACATCTTCCAACGTTACTGGCTCGAAGTACAGACGGTCTGATGTGTCGTAATCGGTAGATACTGTCTCAGGGTTACAGTTAACCATAATGGTCTCGTAACCGTCTTCACGCATTGAAAGCGCCGCGTGAACACAGCAGTAGTCGAACTCAATACCTTGACCAATTCGGTTTGGACCGCCGCCCAAAACCATGATCTTGTCTTTGTCAGTTGGCGCTGCTTCACACTCTTCGTCATACGTTGAGTACATGTAAGCTGTACTGGTAGAGAATTCTGCTGCACAAGTATCTACACGCTTGTAGACAGGAGAAATACCAAAGTCACGGCGGGTTTCACGAATATCGCTTTCTGCCACTTTGGTTAGCTCAGCAAGACGCGCATCAGAGAAGCCTTTACGCTTAAGTGCGCGCATAAAGTCAGCATCAATACCTGGTAAACCAAGCTCTGCTACTTTAGCTTCAAGAAGAATAAGATCTTCAAGCTGTACAAGGTACCAGCGGTCGATATTGGTAAGGTTAAATACCTCTTCAACCGTCATGCCCATACGGAATGCATCACCGATGTACCAAATGCGCTCTGCACCAGGCTGACGAAGTTCATAAACCACTTTATTGCGTGATTCAGGGTCTTCAAGGTCAACCATTGGGTTAAGGCCTGTCGCACCTACTTCAAGACCGCGAAGGGCTTTTTGCAGTGATTCTTGCTGGTTACGGCCAATGGCCATCACTTCACCTACCGACTTCATTTGAGTAGTCAGTCGGTCGTTAGCACCGGCAAACTTCTCAAAGTTAAAGCGTGGGATCTTAGTCACTACGTAGTCGATAGACGGCTCGAAAGATGCTGGCGTTAGGCCACCTGTAATGTCGTTTGCTAATTCATCTAGCGTATAACCTACCGCAAGTTTCGCTGCTACTTTCGCAATTGGGAAACCTGTTGCTTTCGAAGCAAGCGCTGATGAACGAGATACGCGAGGATTCATTTCGATGATTACTACACGACCAGTTTTCGGATCTACACCGAACTGTACGTTTGAACCACCGGTTTCAACACCAATCTCGCGCAGTACAGCCATCGCTGCATTACGCATTAGCTGGAATTCTTTGTCAGTCAGGGTTTGTGCTGGAGCAACTGTGATTGAGTCGCCGGTATGCACGCCCATAGGGTCGAAGTTTTCGATAGTACATACAATAATGCAATTATCTGCTTTATCGCGTACTACTTCCATTTCGTACTCTTTCCAACCTAGCAACGATTCATCGATAAGCAGCTCGTTGGTAGGAGAAAGGTCTAAGCCACGGTGACAAATTTCATTAAATTCATCAATGTTGTACGCGATACCGCCGCCGGTTCCACCCATGGTGAAAGACGGACGAATGATACAAGGGAAGCCGATGCGGCTTAGTACATCGTGCGCTTCATCCATGCTGTGCGCGATTTCCGCACGTGGACATTCAAGGCCGATGTTTTTCATTGCTTTGTCAAAGCGCTCGCGGTTTTCTGCTTTATCGATTGCATCTGCCGTTGCACCGATGAGCTCACAACCGAACTCTTCAAGTACGCCGTGCTTGTCTAGCTCTAGCGCACAGTTAAGCGCAGTTTGTCCACCCATTGTAGGTAAGATGGCATCTGGACGTTCTTTTTCAATGATCTTGCGAACTACTTCCCAGTGAATAGGCTCGATATAAGTCGCATCTGCCATTTCTGGGTCGGTCATAATGGTTGCTGGGTTAGAGTTAACCAAAATAACACGGTAGCCTTCTTCTCGAAGGGCTTTACACGCTTGCGCGCCTGAATAATCGAATTCACAAGCCTGGCCGATAACAATAGGGCCAGCACCAATGATAAGAATACTTTGTATGTCGGTACGTTTTGGCATAGCGGGCTAATTCCTACTGCTTGTGTTGTTCAATAAGTTCGATGAAGTGGTCGAATAACGGTGCCGCTTCATGAGGACCTGGGCTGGCTTCAGGGTGACCCTGGAAGCTGAACGCAGGCTTGTCGGTGCGGTGAATACCCTGCAGCGACTTGTCGAACAACGAAATGTGAGTTACTTCTAGGTTATCTGGCAAGCTAGACTCATCAACTGCAAAACCGTGGTTTTGGCTAGTGATCATAACTACATTGCGCTTAAGGTCTTTAACCGGGTGGTTTGCACCGTGGTGACCAAACTTCATCTTCACTGTCTTCGCACCACTTGCGATAGCAAGTAGCTGGTGACCAAGACAAATACCAAATACAGGCGTACCGGTTTCGACGATAGTTTTGATTGCGGTTACTGCGTAGTCACATGGCTCTGGGTCGCCTGGGCCATTTGACAAAAATACACCATCAGGATTCATGGCTAGTACGTCTTCAGCAGGCGTTTGCGCTGGTACTAACGTAACTTTACAACCGCGGTCAGCTAGCATGCGAAGAATATTATTTTTAACACCGTAGTCAAAAGCAACAACGTGATATTTGAACTCGCTTGGTGTTACATAACCTTTACCAAGTTCCCAACTGCCTTCTGTCCATGTTTTTGGCTCAGTAATACTTACTACCTTTGCCAAATCCATGCCTTTAAGGCCAGGGAAAGCTTTTGCTTGCGCTAGTGCGCTAGACTCGTCTAATTCATCAGAGCAAATAATGCAGCCGTTTTGTGCACCTTTGTCTCGCAAGATACGCGTTAAGCGACGTGTATCAATGTCGGCAATACCCACAACGCCTTTCGCTTTAAGGTATTCAGACAAAGTTTGCTGTTGACGAAAGTTACTAGCAACAAGAGGTAGGTCACGGATGATTAGACCTTTCGACCAGATTTTATCTGCTTCGACGTCTTCTTCGTTAGTGCCGGTGTTGCCAATGTGTGGATAAGTAAGGGTGATGAGTTGTTCAGCGTAGGATGGGTCGGTGAGAATTTCTTGATAGCCGGTCATGGAAGTATTAAAAACGACTTCCCCAACGGCGGAGCCTGTAGCGCCTATCGCCGTACCTTTAAAAACAGAACCATCCTCTAACACCAAAAGGGCAGAATTAGCCAAGTCAACCTCCAGATTAAGGATAACTATGTGTTTGTGCAGTTTTCTGCACAAACCCCACAAAAAACGGGAGTTATTGATAACAATACATCCCGTTTTACGATCTTTGCAGCTAATAAAACCGCACTCTTCAGCCATTTTGGCGGCCTCAGAATACGAAATTCTGGCAAATTCCGGCGAGTATACATCACTGACCGAAAATGGCAAATTTATTTGTAATAATTTACTAAAATACCGCTTATACCACCATTTTTGCGCAGAACCACCGAAAGTACGGCTTATTGCTCATTTAAAGTGCAACTTTAGTTTAACACTTTGATAACGCCCTCAAGCTCGCCTGCTAATTTAGCTACAGCATGCTGGCATAAAAACGCCTATAGCTTTAAATCCAGTACATCAACCATGGAGTATAGACCAGGTTCTTTTCCATACAACCACTTCGCTGCATGCACTGCGCCTTTTGCAAAAGTAAGTCGACTTGATGCCTTGTGCGTAATCTCTAGGCGCTCACCAATATCTGCAAATAAGGCTGTGTGTTCACCGACGATGTCTCCGGCTCGAATTGTTGCGAAGCCAATAGTACCTTGGTCGCGTTCAGGCTCTTTTCCTTCTCTGCCGTATACAGCGCAGGTTTTTAAATCACGGCCCAATTCGTCAGCAATGGCTTCACCAATGGCCATGGCTGTACCAGAAGGCGCGTCTTGTTTAAATCTGTGATGTGCTTCTGTTATTTCGATGTCAGCCGTTTCACCCAGCACACTTGCAGCTTGTCGAACTAGGGAAAGCATTAAATTTACGCCCACACTGTAATTAGCCGCAAATACGATAGGTATATGCTTTGCTGCTTCGTCGAGTGCCGCTAACTGTGAATCGTTTAATCCAGTAGTTCCAATAACAACAGGCATTTTATTTTTAACGCACCACGTAAGATTACTTTCAATAACCGAAGGCAGGGTGAAATCGATCATTACATCTGCATCATTACCACTTAAATCTGATAGCGCAGTACAATCAACGTCTTTTTTGCCAATGCCCGCAAGTTCGCCCACATTTAGTCCAACCCAAGGTGAATCATCGCGTACCGTTGCCACGCTAAGTTGTGCATCGTCACTTAAATCTAGCGCTTCAACTAAAACCCGTCCCATACGCCCGTTGGCGCCAAATAATCCTACTTTCATTTTTTCGTTTTACACTTTTATAAACCTTCAACTGTGAGGCATTTTGCCAAATGCCGTCACTATTGCAATGTGAGATTCATATTAAATAGGCATAACAAGGAATCGGTAAGATTTAACTACTACCAATCTGCATAGTTCTTTGCCAAAACTTCAAGCTCGGATGTAAAAAAATTCAGTACACGATGCTTAGGACATGTTGAGCTTTACTGCGCATTTTTGATGCAAAGATCAACATGTCCTAATTGCAACACTAAGACAAACAGAGGTTTTCTGCCGTTGGGCCTACTTGTTTTATAGAGTAAGTTAAGCGACGCTATGGCAATTAACAGATGACCGAGTACTTATTCGTCACCGCTGAACGGCAAGTGTGGATAAGTCAGAATACAACCCAACTAAATTTACTATGCAAAAAACTCTTATATGGGATATTCCCACCCGGCTTTTTCACTGGCTTATTGTAGCGAGCCTTTTAGCGCAATATGCAACAGTTGAATGGCTTGAAAACAAAGTGCAATGGCACTTTTACATTGGGTACTTCACCTTATTCCTTATCGTTTTCCGCATAATCTGGGGATTTGTTGGTACGCAACACGCGAAGTTCAGTAGCTTTATTACTGGTCCCAGAAAGGTTTTCAATTATATAAAAACCTTATTTAATAGGCAGTCCGAACCCGCTATTGGCCACAACCCTTTAGGCGGATGGTTTGTCGTCGTTATGCTAGTGTTGCTTACCATACAAGCGGTATCGGGATTGTTCATGACCGATGATATTTTCTTAGACGGTCCCTATCGCCAGTTAGCCGGAGAAGAAACACTAGCGCTAATGAACACTCTGCATCACCTTGCCTTTGATGTGTTACTTTACGTTATCGCACTTCATATAGGCGCGGTAATATTTTACAGCGTGTATAAGAAGCAAAAATTGGTTCCTGCCATGGTGCATGGCAATAAGGAGTCAGCAACAGCAGGTATTACTGACTCGCGAATTCTACGTGCTTTTGTTGTGGCGCTCATCGCCGCAGCAGCTGTATATGTGGCTATTGAAGTATACCCGCCAGCTCCACAGGCAGATGAATATTACTACTAGCTAAACAGCCGTGGGCTTGTTGACCAAGCCCTTCTCTCGCATGAGCGTCTCAATCTCGCTTACGCTTGACGGATCATCGATGGTTGAGGGTACGGCAACAGATTCATTGGCTGCAATTTGACGCAGCAGTTTGCGGAGTATTTTACCTGACCGGGTTTTGGGTAAACGATTGACGACGATGGCTCGCTTAAAGCACGCCACTGGCCCGATTTTATCTCGAACCCGTTGAACCAAATCTTGCTCAAGTGCCTGTTCATCAACGGTAACGCCGTCTTTTAGCAGTACCAATCCAACTGGCAATTGCCCTTTCAGTGCATCATGGATGCCTATTACACTACATTCAGCAATGGCAGGATGTCCTGCAAGCACTTCTTCCATTTCACCGGTAGATAACCGGTGCCCGGCAACGTTTATGACATCGTCGGTGCGACCCATAATAAATACGTAGCCATCTTCATCTACGTACCCGTTATCTCCGGTGCTGTAATACCCTTCAAATTCTCGTAAATAGCCATCGACAAACCGTTGATGGTCTTGCCAAATCGTTGTCAAACAACCTGGGGGAAGCGGTAACTTGATAGCAATAGCGCCTTTTTCACCGGTTATTTGCTGTTCATCAGCTCCTTGCAATACCTTTACGTTAAACCCAGGTGTAGGCACGCTTGATGAACCGGGTTTCGTAGCCATTGGCTCAAGCCCCATCGGGTTTGAACAAATTGGCCAGCCAGTTTCGGTTTGCCACCAATGGTCGATAACGGGAACACCAACCTTCTCGCTCGCCCAGAAATATGTTGGCGGATCTAGACGTTCACCCGCCATAAATAAGGTACGCAAGCTCGACGTATTGTATTTAGATAAAAACTCAGCATCAGGGTCCGCTTTTCGTATCGCTCTAAATGCTGTTGGAGCTGCAAAAAGCACATTCACTTTGTGAGACTCTATCATACGCCAAAATGCACCGGCATCAGGAGTGCCAATGGGCTTTCCTTCGTACAGTACCGTCGTTGCGCCTTTTATGAGCGGGCCATAGACAATATATGAATGACCGACCACCCAACCAACATCCGATGCAGCCCAAAAAATATCGTTCTCACTAATACCGTAAATCGCGCCCATTGAATAATGGAGAGCAACCGCGTGCCCGCCATTATCTCGAACGACCCCCTTGGGTTTACCGGTTGTACCTGAAGTATAAAGAACATAAAGCGGGTCAGTTGCATCGACGGCAACAGGAGAAGCTGGCACGCTAGCTTCAACCAGAGAGAGCCAATCGTGGTCAGTTGCTTCATTTAACTCAGCAATTAACTGAGGGCGTTGATACAACACGCATGCCTGTGGTTTGTGCTCTGCTAATGATATTGCTTCATCAACAAGAGGTTTGTACGGTAGAACTTTATTGCCTTCAATGCCACATGACGCAGTAACAATAACTACCGGTTTTGCGTCATCTATTCGTACTGCAAGCTCATTTGCGGCAAAGCCACCAAACACCACAGAGTGCACAGCTCCCAAACGGGCGCAAGCAAGCATCGCGATCACTGCTTGCGGGATCATGGGCATGTAGATAATCACGCGGTCGCCTTTCGTCACACCCAAGCGAGATAAGCCGCCTGCGAACTCGGCAACACGGTTCAATAGCTCTTTGTAAGTAAAGTGCTGAGTGGTTTGTGTAACAGGTGAGTCATAAATAAGCGCGGTTTTATCGCCACGACCATTTTTTGCGTGATGATCAAGTGCTAAATAGCTGGTGTTAAGCTGCCCTCCCCTAAACCAGTCGAAGTAACCATTATCTGTAGGTTGGCATCCTTTTTGAGGAGGTTGAAACCACGCTAGCTTTTGTGCTTGTTCTAACCAAAACTCATCGGGGTGCTGGGTCGAGGCAATATATTCATCTTTATAAGTCATAACCATGTCCTGAGTAGGGTTTATATTCACCCTACGATAGTTACATGACATCTACTAATAAGACTTCAGGCGTAGATCGACTAACAAGTTGATTTACATAAATTTAAACTTTATCCCCCTATTTGATAACAAGAGGTATCGAAGCGGTTGTTTCAACGCATACTTGAATAAGCCCTCGACTGCGTAAGGTTAACTACCTTCTTTATATTGCTTCTCACTAATTTTACTTTTCCAATCATCTACACTCATGGGTTTATCTAAGTAATATCCCTGAAATGCTCCGCAACCACATGCCTTAGCTTGATCTAATTGACCCGTTGTCTCTATTCCCTCAGCTACGGTATTTATGTGTAACGCTTTTGCCATGTTGCAAATACTTGTAACCAATAATGTTTTTTGCTGCGAGCCTTCCATCGCTTCGACAAATACCCTGTCTACTTTCAGTTCGGTAATTGGCAAATCTTGAAGATAATTTAAATTTGAGTCACCAAGACCAAAATCGTCGATAGACAAACTAAACCCTTGTTCCGCTAATTCTCTAACGCGACGTTGAATAATGCTCACCCCTCTTATCAATGCACCTTCAGTGAGCTCTAGAGTTAAATTTTTGTGTGACACGCGCCACTTATTTACTATTGCGACGAACTTTCTCACAAAATCAGCTCGCGCTAAGTGCTTTGCACTGATATTAACAGACAACTTAGTGTTAATTTTCTTTGACTGGCATTCACTAAGTAACCCGCAGGCTTCGTTACACACCCACAGCCCGAGTTCAGCAATAAAATCATTCTCTTCGGCAATAGGAATGAATTCAGAAGGGCTTACTGTACCCATATGAGGATGCTTCCACCTTAACAACACCTCTGAGCTTATAAGGCTCTTCGTTGCATCGTATTGAGGTTGAAGCTCAATATATAACTCGTTGTTAGAAATAGCCCTGCTCAGAGAGTGTTTAATGTAATTGTACCGCTCGATATCACTTGCATTAACATGAAAATACTCGTGCTCCGACTTAAAAGTAGAAGTATTTTTTACCTCTCTTAAAGGTTTTCTCGACAATAGTTCTTTTATCTTTTTAAACGAAAAATGCTTTGTTGGAACCGTGCAACTTATGGTTTGCGTTTCAATATTTAAGAGGCTGTTGTGCAGGGTTATTGGCGCTAGCACGTGATCGTGGATAAGAATAGCGCAATCGTGTGCAGCATTTAGAGACTGTGCTTCTTCACCAAAATATTGATGAAGATGAATATAAAAAGCACCTCTCTCACATTTGAATATACTGGCTGAATTGCGCTTGTTAATCTCGAATATGCGAATGAAGCGACTGGCCAAAATTCTCAGAATATAGTCTATCGTTGGCTCCCCAAACGCATTTTCGTACTCTTTTATGTTACAGATAGCAACGCGCATAAACGTGGCAAATGGTTTAGATGACTTGTCGTCATGAGCTTTATCGCCAAGGTATCGCTCAAATTGGTGTAAGTTCGGAAGACCTGTCACCGTATCGATTAAAGCGAGTTGTTTGTAATGCTCAATTTCGTGGTTTTGATTAGTGATATCGCGCACTGAGGCGATAATTAATTGTTGATTATGTACAGAGCATTTCGACAAATAAACTTCACAGGCAATACGTTTACCATTTTTATGGCGAAGACATTCGTTTACCGAGCCATTTTCGCTACACCATGCTAAACCCGCTGGTATGTTTATGAAACAAGAAGGCGCATCGGTATTTTGCACCTTGGTTGATATTAATTTTATATCTTGGCCAATCAGCTCTTCGGGCTCAAAGCCTAATACAGAATAAACGCGTTCATTTGCAGTTAGAATAGTGCCATGTTCATCTATGCTTAACACCACGCTATCCACATTATTCAATAAACTGGTCAGATAATCTGTGTAGTTATGTTGTGAATCCGATAGACGCTGTATTTCCGTTTCATCCTGCACTGCGCCATAAAGCCGGGTTAATTTAATTCCGCTAGCATTTCCTCGCTGAACCTGTAAGAACACGGTTAGTTTTATACTTTTTCTGCGACCTTGCTTGTCGTGAAATTCAAAGTGCTTTACGAACTCTCTATCTTCTTTAAGCGCTTTAAAAACGCGCTGCTTTAAGTCTCTTCTATCACTCGAGGTAAGCATATCGAGCACTTCATTAAGGCCGACGCTTTTTACACGAGGTAAGCCTAATAAGGCTTTCATCACCTCAGTCAGAGAAAGTACGCCTGTGAATCTGTCAATCTCCCACGCGCCCACTTTAGAAATTGAACTCACCTCTTCTAACAAGGCAAGCTGTTCGGATAACTTGTCTGAATAGGGATGACGCGCCAGCTCATATTGGTAACTAAGCTCTACTTTTTGGCGCGTAATATCTATCAATGTATGTTGTAGAGGGCTCAATACACTGTGGCGTACAAAAGTGAGAACAACACCCATTACTTCATTTTGCATATCTCGCACGGTAGCAACTACTACATAGCTATCAGCATAATGTTCGAGTGAAGGGGGAAAGATAAAATCTTTGCAAGGTATTGGAGCGCTCAAAGGTGTAAGCGGGAGCATGAGCAATACATGTGAAGGAAAAACAACACTCTCGGCTTCTAATGATAGGTGGTTTACGTCGCAAGATAATACCGTTGCTCTTCCATTGCTAGGGTTTACCGAGGCAAGTAATATACACAGAGCCTCTGTTTTCGTTCGACTTTCATTGAGCAACACAGAAATGTTTTGCTGTGTTGTGCGCATGGTTGACAACATGCGTTCACTGCGTAAATCCATCTAAGCAAACCTTTTGATATCTCTTCGAATTCAGCACAAACGATAGCAGCACGACAATAAAAGGATGAAAAGTTGTGTCGTGGTTTTAAGCGCTTTACAAGTTTTGCTGTTTCAGTTGTCTACGAGCTGTTTTATATTTTTTAAAAGCAGGACCTGCGAAGATTGGGTACCTAAACGCGTACCTTCAGTCGAAGAAAATTATCGCCAAGCCTGAGTGTTTAACATAGCCAAGAATTGTACAAATTTCCAGCAAAAAACCATTGAAACGTTTCGAACCCGTGGAAAGTTCTTATTATTACGAATTAAC
The DNA here is from genome assembly GCF_017849675.1 of Alteromonas sp. AO-Serp. Classification (NCBI taxonomy): domain Bacteria; kingdom Pseudomonadati; phylum Pseudomonadota; class Gammaproteobacteria; order Alteromonadales; family Alteromonadaceae; genus Alteromonas; species Alteromonas sp. AO-Serp. The sequence continues at coordinate 44,333 of NZ_JAFLMX010000149.1, read as the reverse complement.
TATTTGAAATCCGGGATAGTACTTGCGAGCTCTTTTATCTGAACAGGATCTAACACTACTGAGCTTAGCGCGCTAGAAACAGTTTGCGTGGGAAGTGGTGTATTTTTGCTAAAAAATTCACGGTCACGCAGCTTGAATTTACGCGTTATTGTCGGATACAAGTAATTTTCTGTCAGCCAAAGGACTGCCGCTACTTCTGGACCCGCCGCCATAAGCCCCGCAGCAAAAAAGCCTACGCCAATAGCGACCCTCGCGACTGCAGATTCCGATTGCTTTTCACCAAACAACGATGACAACTGCTTCGAATAGGCACGAGCCTCAGCAGTTAAACACTCTTCTGTACCTTGCCCAGAAAAATAGTCATCTTGAGCTTGACGGTATGCTCTCAACTGTTTGCCGACATCGCTAAACGGAGATACTAGTTCCGCCCATTTTGGCCCGCTATTCATTGATATATTTTGCGGTACACGCAATCCGGGTATTGAAACGTGCTGCATTTGTAACTCTTGATCTACTTTGGATAAATCAGCAAACGCTGAGCTAAACCGTGTTTCGACCAAAATTTGCTGTTTCGACAAAGACGTCTGGCTGCCCAAGCAAACACCGAAATTGTAGTGATACGCCTCACAGGCCAGGTGCATCATAGCTAGACGCCCTTGATGGTTATCAGCTAAGCACTCAGTGACCGCAGACTCCCAACGGGTTCGGGTAGCCTCTTTGTCGTATCGATTTGATTGTTCATACAAATCAAACACTCGTCGCCACTGGTCATGACTGACACTGCCAATTGATAAGTCTTCTGGTGTGCGTTCAGCCAACCGCATGATCATTTGATCAAAGCCATGACTGATGTGTTTTTCTGGCCAAGGTATAAAATTATCCGTTTCTTCTAACAGTGGCTGCCACTTACGTAATTCTCGCTTCAAACTTGGCCATTCGGCAGAATTTTTCAAAACGTTGAAACTGGCAACACCTTGATCCGCCATTTTCTCTGGTAAGGAGACTAAATCGGCGTTCCGCGATAAGATCCTTACAAAACCTTGCTCGATTAGTGACGTGAGCGGAGAACAACTGGGGTTTAGAATAGCTTGCCTTGCCGCACTATTATTAAGTAAATACCCATCATTGATAAGTATCTTCTCTCCTAATATAGCCTTCCTCACTAGCAATTGATTAAAGTAGTTTATATCAGCGTCGAATTGCCAAGGAAAACGCTCTACAACATCGTCCAGTGTACCTACATACGTTAGCGAGGGTCGCATCTTATCTCCATATTAAAAATCTGTTGTTAAGCACTTACGAATATACCACAGCGTATGGGTCTTAACGATGTACTCTCGTAGACACGTTCTACAAGGCTATAATGAAGTCAATTTCTGAGGTGGCTAAGTGTGTGGCGATGCCTGATGCTTATTACCTACAAAGCCCTGGACGAAAAAGTACACTACTGTTTGAGGAAGGTTGCGAGTCTGCGCTTCAGCGCCACTCTCAATTTATCTGTATGATTGAATTATAAAATACTAATTAACACATCGAAGTACTAATCGAGGTTTTGGGTCAGTAAAATGCAATAGTACATTCTTACTGACCCGATATTAGAGCGCTTTCACGTGTTGAAAAACAAGCTTGGGCTAGTCCTTCTTATAGTCGTCATGGCATGATTTACAACTTGCACCAATTTTACCGATTGCACCTCTGTACGCGCTTTCATCACCCGCTTTAACAGCTGCTTGAAGCCCTTGCGCTGCCGTTTTAAGTGCCATCACTTTCTTTTCTACATCTGAGAAATTTTCCCAAATTTCATCTTTTGCGCCAGTTTCAACGTCAAACTTACGGGTATCAACTGATAAATAATCGCCCATCATGTCAGCAAGTTGTTCTAGACGTACGGCATTGGTTTCCATAACGCTTTCGTCAAAAGGTAAAGCACCTTTTGCCATGCCACCTAAAGGTCCCATGTTACTGCGTACTAACTGAAAAACGGCCTGGCGATATTGTGTTGCAGCTCCCGCGTGTTTTTCTGACGTTGCTTCTGTCACGTCAGCAGCTAATACCGAGCCTGATAAGATTGCGCCTGCCGTGGCAGCGCTCAGTAGCAATTTACTTGAAAATTTCATGCCTGTTCCCTTGTTAGGTAAATATTATTCATTGGTCTCAAACGGGCTTTTAAGCCTTGTGATCTGCAAGCTAAAAGTCCCGATACTTGGGTTATCGTGACGAATAGTCGGATGATGCGCAAGATTTTTAGCGGTAAAAGTAAGTAAAGAAAAGACTAACTCCCCCTTTCCTTCTTAAAGTGAGCACTTTCTATTACAAATACCAATCTGCATGGATAATTGGCCACTCATAAGAGCGCGTTTAAGTGCCTTTCAAAAATAAAAAAGCCCTCAACTGAGGGCTTTCAAATGAAGTATGTACTACTAAGCAATTAGTTCGTTAAATCGTCAAAGAACTTTTTAACGCCGTCAAAGAAGCCTTGCGCTTTCGGGCTATGCTTACTTGACGCTTTACCCATCGACTCTTCAAGCTCTTGAAGTAGTTCTTTTTGGCGAGATGATAAGTTTACTGGTGTTTCGACCACAACCTTACACATTAAGTCGCCCATGGCACCGCTTCGCACTGATTTAACACCTTTACCACGTAGACGGAACATTCGGCCAGTCTGCGTTTCAGGGCTGATTTTCAGTTTTACTTTCCCATCTAGCGTTGGCACTTCTAGCTCGCCGCCAAGGGCTGCCGTAGTGAAGCTCAACGGTACTTCACAGTACAAATTGTTGCCATCGCGCTTAAAGATATCGTGCTCACGTACGTGGACCTGAACGTATAAATCACCTGGAGGTGCACCGTTCTCTCCAGCTTCACCTTCGCCTGATAGACGAATACGATCACCGGTATCTACGCCAGCTGGAATTTTAACGTTAAGGGTCTTAGTCTTTTCTTTACGACCGTGGCCATGACAGCTGTTACAAGGATCTTCAATGATCTTGCCTTTGCCCGAACACGTAGGGCAAGTCTGCTGAACAGCAAAGAAACCTTGGCGCATTTGAACTTGGCCATTGCCGTGACAGGTTGGACAGGTCTTGGGTGAAGAGCCTTTCTTCGCACCAGAACCATCACAGACTTCACACTCGACCAAAGTTGGTACGCGAATATCTACGCTCTTGCCACGAACCGCTTCTTCAAGCGTTAGCTCTAAGTTGTAGCGGAGGTCTGAACCTTGACGTGCGCGAGATTGACGACCTCCTCGGCCACCGCCGAAGATATCACCAAATACATCACCAAAAATATCGCCGAAATCGGCACCACCACCGAAGCCACCGCCACCACGGTTAGGATCTACTCCCGCGTGGCCATATTGGTCGTATGCTGCACGTTTCTGCGAATCTGACAGAATTTCGTAGGCTTCCTGGATTTCTTTAAATTTATCTTCCAGGCCTTTATCGCCTTGCGTACGGTCAGGGTGATATTTCATCGCCAGCTTCTTATACGCCTTTTTAATTTCGCGTTCGCCTGCGCTTTTATCTACCCCGAGTACTTCGTAGTAGTCTCGTTTCGACATATCGTTTACATATCCTACTTTTTGTCGATAAGCATTTTATGCTCATCGAATCTACATCTGACTGTTGTGAAAATAACCTGAACACACATTCAATAAAGCCAAGTCATTTACACAACAAAGGCGCAACAAGAAATTCCTGCTGCGCCTGAACTGCTTACACGGCCCGCTAACATGCTATGTAACGGGCCTGACACAACAGTTTACTTCTTGTCGTCGTCTTTCACTTCTTCGAATTCAGCGTCAACAACGTCATCGTCTGCTTTACCAGAAGAAGCTTGCTGCTCTGCACCTTCTGCGCCACCGGCTGCAGCTTGCTGAGCTTGCGCCGCTTCCATCAGCTTGCTAGATGCTTGGATAAGCTCTTGCGTTTTCGCTTCGATGTCCGCTTTGTCTTCGCCTTTAACTGCAGTTTCAAGTGCTGAAAGTGCTTCTTCGATTGGCGCTTTGTCTTCTGCACTTAGTGCATCGCCAACTTCTTCAAGCTGTTTACGTGTGGCGTGAACCATACCGTCAGCTTGGTTACGCGCTTGAATCAGCTCTTCAAACTTCTTATCAGACTCTTTATTCGCTTCCGCGTCAGCTACCATTTTTTCTACTTCTTCATCGCTTAGGCCTGAAGAGGCTTTGATAGTGATCTTCTGCTCTTTACCTGTGTCTTTGTCTTTCGCAGACACGTGTAGGATACCGTCAGCATCAAGGTCGAATGTTACTTCGATTTGCGGTACACCGCGTGCTGCTGGACGAATACCTTCTAGGTTGAACTGACCAAGAGACTTGTTGCCACTTGATTGCTTACGCTCACCCTGTAGTACGTGTACTGTTACCGCAGACTGGTTGTCTTCAGCAGTTGAGAACGTTTGCGACTTCTTCGTTGGAATTGTCGTGTTCTTCTCGATAAGCACAGTCATCACGCCACCCATAGTCTCGATACCTAGAGACAGAGGTGTAACGTCTAGAAGTAGTACGTCTTTAACGTCACCTGACAGTACGCCACCTTGAATTGCTGCGCCTACTGCAACTGCTTCGTCAGGGTTTACGTCTTTACGTGGCTCTTTGCCAAAGAATTCAGTCACGTACTTCTGTACTAGCGGCATACGAGTTTGACCACCAACTAGGATGATGTCGTTAATGTCGCCTACAGAAAGATCTGAATCAGCTAGTGCCTTCTTAAGCGGCTCAAGTGAATTCTTAACTAGGTCTTCAACCAAAGACTCAAGTTTTGCACGAGTAAGCTTAATAGCTAAGTGCTTAGGACCTGTTGCATCAGCAGTGATGTATGGCAGGTTAACTTCAGTCTGTTGAGAAGAAGAAAGCTCAATTTTTGCTTTTTCACCCGCTTCTTTAAGACGCTGCATAGCAAGCGGATCTTTACGAAGGTCGATGCCTTGGTCTTTCTTAAACTCTTCAACTAGGTAGTTGATAACACGGTTATCGAAGTCTTCACCACCAAGGTGAGTATCACCATTAGTTGCTAGTACTTCAAACGTGTGTTCGCCGTCTACTTCATCGATTTCGATGATAGAGATATCGAACGTACCGCCACCTAAGTCGTATACTGCAACAACGTTGTCGCCTTGCTTTTTGTCCATGCCGTAGGCAAGAGCAGCAGCAGTTGGCTCGTTGATAATACGCTTAACTTCAAGACCAGCGATGCGACCCGCGTCTTTAGTTGCTTGACGCTGAGAATCGTTGAAGTAAGCAGGAACAGTGATAACTGCGCCAGTAACTTCTTCACCAAGATAATCTTCAGCTGTCTTTTTCATTTTCTTAAGTACTTCAGCAGAAATCTGCGGAGGCGCCATTTTCTCGCCTTTCGCTTCTACCCACGCATCACCATTATCAGCACCTACAATTTTGAAAGGCATGATGTCGATGTCACGCTGTACTTCTTTATCTTGAAAGCGACGACCAATTAGACGCTTAATTGCGAATAATGTGTTAGTCGGGTTAGTTACCGCCTGACGCTTTGCAGACTGACCAACTAATGTTTCCCCATCGTTTGTGTAAGCGATGATTGAAGGGGTTGTACGATCGCCTTCCGCGTTTTCAATTACGCGAGGTTTGTCGCCGTCTAGAACTGCGACACATGAATTCGTTGTACCTAAATCGATACCAATGATTCTACCCATTTCGTGTCTCCGAAAAAGTTTCTTAATTCTGTACTTTTAGTGGGGTTATTCCCCAGCCTTTTCAATAGATGTCAGTAAAAAAACTGACATTTTTGTGTGTTTATCGCAAAAAGCGTGACTTACGCTTGCGTGTCCACACCACCACTTGGCGCACGCGATACCATAACCATGGCAGGGCGTAACAAGCGGCCGTTAATTTGATAACCTTTCTGCATAACCGCCATCACCGTATTTGGCTCGTGGTCTGCACTTTCTTGCATAGACATTGCCTGATGCAAGTCAGGGTTGAAGGCTTCGCCCTGCGGATCAATAAGGCTTAATCCAAATTTCTCAATAGTGCTTAAGAAAGTTTTGTGGGTCATTTCCACACCTTCTAAAAGCGGCTTAACCGCTTCATTGTCGCCATCGGTCATTTCGATAGCACGCTCTAGGTTATCGATAACCGGAAGCAACTCGCCAGCAAAGCGTTCAAGGGCAAATTTACGCGCCTTTTCTACTTCACCTTCAGCACGACGACGTGCGTTGTCAGCATCTGCACGCGCGCGAAGCACGCCATCTTGCTGCTCTTTGATTGTGGCTTGCGCCTCAGAAAGTGCAGTTTCTAGCTCGTAAATGCGTTGTGCATTTTCATCAAGCTCTACGCCTTCTGCTTGTGACGCTTCTACTTGCGCTTCTTCAGCATTTTGTACAGTTTGATCAACTGTATTTTCTTGTTCTGCCTGCACGTCGCGATTATCGCTCATGCCTACCTCCAAACGTTTTTCTTAATTAGGCATTGCCCAATAACGTTAAAATTATTGGGAATAAGTCTGTTGCGCTTAGTTATGGGGCTAGATTTAAGGTGATCAAGGGTATCCACATTATTTTTGTGGGTGATTTTAAAAAAATATAAAAAAAGCCAAACTTCAATACTAAGTTTGGCTTCCTAACGCTTTAATGAGTTTCTTTAATTTAGTTACCTAGTGGTACCAACTTGCCAAAATGTTGGCGTTTGTATTGAACCACTATCTAGGATAACACACTGAGGGTCACCTCTTTTGCAACCATTCCCTTTTATCCTGCTTCCCGTTTGCCCATGGTGCTTTCTGAGTTCACTTAGCATCAACCCGTGAACATCGCCCATATTGATACTAATTCCAGTCACCGTAATAGTTTCAATGCTGCTATCGAGACCAGCTGTAGACTTAGGGTTCTCATTATCCTGCGCTATAACTTTCTCTCCACTTAATTGTTGAAGTAGCTCTACCGAATTGGCGTATTTACCTGACGCTGGAAATGCTAATAGAGACTTCGCTTTCACCATATCCTTTTCCACAAACTCTCCATTGATATAAAGAACGGCTAATACATAGTTAGCGAGGTAGCTCATTCCTTCTTCAACTTCGGCTTCCAAAAATTCAACCGCAGTCGCTTTTTCTTCGTCGGTAGATTCATTATCAGAAAAGACGAGAACAGCATATTCCTCTGCCGTTCTATTAACGCCTTCATCTGCAGCAAATTTCATCAATCGCTTGGCTTCAGCCATATTCTTTTGTGTACCAATTCCCTGTGCAGCCATCCCCGCTGCTTGTCGGTAAGCTGGCAGGAAGCCCTGTTTGGCAGACTTATCAAAATAATAATAGGCATTTTCTAAATCTGTCTTTACCCCAGATTCAGGGTTCATAAAGATATGGCCGAGGGAGAAGCTGGTTTGTTCATGACCTCTGGACGCCAAAGCTCGAAGTGTATTCAGCTTAGCAAGTGAACAATCTTCGTCTGCGCATTCAGGTTGATTCGGAATAGCCCAAACAGATGCAGATATTATAGTTGAAATTAGTAGTGAGATTCGCAGAATACGTGTGCTTGCTGAGTTTTGTTTCATTAAATTCCCTTTTTATTATTTCGGTCATGGCTAAGACCGACTTATGTGTAAATCCAACTGCTCAAAAAGACGTCGCCTTGTATAAAAACCTATCACTTATCGTTCAAATTGCAAATAATTAACTCCGAAATATTGCTTGTGTACCAACAGAAGATACCTCGCATGTGAAAACTATGTTAATGTAAATCAACAATAAAACGCGCTTTCAATTGCGCTAATAAATGCGTTCAACTACACGGAATATCTATGCTAAGTATCTGGACGGTTGGCACTATTGTTGGTTGTTATCTCCTCGCGCTTTTCGCTTTAGCATTTTGGGGCGATAAGCGTTTACGTGACAACCGGCAACACCCAATATTGTACAGCCTTGGATTGGGCGTGCATTGTACATCTTGGGCATTTTTCGGCACTACCTCTCAAGCAGCACAATATGGCTGGGCAGTTATCCCTACTTATTTAGGGATTATGCTGACTATGGCATTTGCGTTTCCTGTGGTGCTTCATATAAGCAGACTGTGTCAACAACACAACATCAGCTCTTTAGCAGACCTCATCTCACTTAAATACCAGCACTCCCACTTGATTGCCGCGCTTATCACTTTACTGTGTTTTTTCGGTGTAGTGCCCTACATCGCCCTGCAGTTAGACGCCATTACGAAATCAATAAATTTGTTGACTGACGACGCGCATACAAGCACGCCATGGTTAAGTATCTACGTAGCTATCTTGCTCGCATTATTTGCCATTATCTTCGGTACCCGTACACTCAACTTGACCGACAAACACCCCGGTCTGCTACTTACTATAGCGTTTGAATCGGTTATAAAGCTTGTTGCCCTGTGCGCTGTAGGTGTTTTCGTTTGCTTCTATCTGTTTGATGGTGTGTTGGATTTGGTGTCTAACGCCGCTTCAAATGGCAGTGCTCGAGAAGTCATTTATGCTGATAGCGCACCCTGGGTTTATGTATCACATGTTGTTTTGGGCGTTTGCTCTATGTTCGTTTTGCCACGACAGTTTCATATGAACTTCGTTGAGCAGAACGGTGAGGGGGAGCTTAGAACAGCAAGGTGGCTATTTCCCCTCTATTTATTTGGCATGACCCTTTTTATTATTCCTATTGCACTTGCAGGAAAAATGCTGCTGCCAGTGGATACGAGCTCTGATGCGTATGTGCTTGCCCTACCTTTATATGCTGAAAATATCGCGCTGTCGTCATTTGCTTTCATAGGAGGTCTTTCTGCAACCACCAGCATGGTGATTGTTGCAACCTTGGCGCTGGGAATAATGATCTCGAACAATGTTGTTACGCCACTTTGGCTAAAAGCGAGACTAAAGACATCGCCCAATCGTTCAATGCAGCCAAACAAAATACTGTCTATACGTCGTATTACCGTTGTAGTCGTACTTAGTATTGCGCTCTGGTATCACTTGAATATAAGTCAGGCTGCACCTCTGGTTAAAAGCGGGGTGATTGCTATAGCATTATTAGCACAGTGCATGCCTGCACTTATGTTTGGTCTTTACTGGACGAAAAGCAACAAAGCTGCTGCTATTTGCGCCTTATTGGTAGGGTTTACATGTTGGGCAGCATTCCTCCTCTACCCAAGCTTACTGTCGAGTTATTATTTCAACCCAGCACCCACTGACCAAGCGCTTGGTTTGGGCTTTGCCTTTTCCTTATTGGCTAATTGCCTAACATTCGTTACGGTTGCATTGATTACATCAAGACGTGGCACGAAGCCAAATAATACGCTCCTAACAGATCACGACACACCTCGTTTACTGGTAAAAGTGAGGGACTTAATTGCACTCACCGAACGTGTGCTCGAGAGTGCCACGCACTCTCAACTGGTTAAGCAGCTATCAGTTGACGTCAATCGCGCCGCTAGCAGTGGTTATGCCAGTCAGGCGCTTATCGACAGGGTAAATAAGTTGCTTGCCGCACAAGTAGGAGCACCTAGTGCTCGTATATTACTGTGTGCCATCGCCGATACAGGCAGCGATAGCTTTCCAGAACTGGTTGACTGGGTAGAAGAAGCTTCTCAGTCATTTCAGTTTAACCACGAGGTACTTCAATCGTCAGTGCAAAACATTGAGCAAGGCATAAGTGTGCTTGATGACAAACTGCAGCTACTGGCGTGGAACGAACGTTACGTGGAATTATTTGCCTACCCTAAAGGATTTCTAAAAGCGGGCATGCCCATTACCGATATACTTAGCTACAACGCAAACCGAGGGTTGTTTAGCCCCTCATCTATCGAAAAGCGCGTTAGCTACATGCTGGAAGGCACCCGTCATAAACATATTCGCAAACAGCCTGACGGAAAAGTGATAGAACTTAACGGCGCGCCGCTGCCTGGTGGCGGCTACGTGACTACCTATAGCGATATAACTGAATACATAGCAATTCAAAAAGAATTAGAAAGTGCAAAAGAAGACTTGGAGGCAAGGGTTGCGCAGCGTACAGCAGAATTAGAAGAAGCCAAACAACACGCTGACAAAGCTAACGAGAGCAAAACCAAATTTCTGGCCGCGGCTGGGCACGATCTCATGCAACCTTTCAACGCCGCAACATTATTTGCCAGCATGCTCAGCAAAAAGACGCAAGGCAGTGAACTGGCCACACTATCTGAAGGCGTGGTGAATTCTTTGGACAATGCTCAGAGCTTACTTTCAATGCTACTTGATATGACGAAATTAGACGCTGGCGTGCTTACCCCTCAAAAGACTGAATTTCCAGTCAGTGATATGTTGTCTTCATTGGTGCAGGAATTTAGTGTCATTGCAAAGCAAAAAGGTATTGAGCTCAGGTATGTACCGACCAGAGTTATGGTGTACTCGGACAAAGTACTACTGCGACGGGTGCTTCAAAACTTGCTGTCCAACGCAGTCCGCTATACCGCAAAAGGCCGTATTTTGGTGGGCGTGAGACGCACAAGAGTCACAAATACCGAGCAGGTTATAAAGCTTTGTGTTTACGATACCGGACTAGGTATCGCCGACCACCAACAGCATGAAATATTTAGTGAGTTCCACCAGCTAGAGAGCAACAACAAAGGCGAAGGAATTGGATTAGGCCTGACTATTGTAGATAAGATATGTCGACTACTCGGTCATGAAGTCGGGCTGACTTCATCGCCAAATAAAGGAAGCTGCTTCAGTGTGGCTGTATCTAGAGCATTTCAAAGCGAAGCCTCGATACCCACCGCGCACGTAAGTAACACTAACCATGTTGACTCTCCTTTTAATAACTCGGTATTAACGAAGAACTCAGCAAGTGCGCCAAATAATTCAGTAAGCGTTCAAAAAAGCGCATTAGACAGCCGTTCTCGCCCTGTCTCCTCGCACTCCCATCAAATGCCCTCTTTAGACTCAGCGAATAAAAACAACAATGCATTTTTAAAAGACACCCGTTTTCTACTTGTAGAAAATGACGAGCAAGTGGCAAATGCAATGTGTACCTTACTGAGAGATTGGGGAGGGTGTACAACATTGATAGCGGGCGGAGCAGAAGTGTCGAGTATTTCACAAGAACACTTTGATGTGCTCGTCGCCGATTATCACCTAAATTATGGCGAAACCGGTTTTGACGTTGCAGCGATTCTTTCTGAAAATAACGTGCGTTTTGCCTTAAAGATTTTAGTCACTGCCAACAGAAGTAACGACATAAGAGAGGAAGCGGCGGAGCAACAATTTAGCTACCTGCCAAAACCCTTAAAGCCTGCGGCACTTAAGCGACTGCTAAAGCAATCGCTTGTTTAATAGAGAACTCGAGATCGCATTTGTAGTACGGCAGTAGGTATTTCGCCTTCTTTTGGTAGCTGGTTTGCATCAAGATACTTTTTACTTTTGCGGTAACGCGATGTGAAGTTTCCCGTAACGATAATCAAGTGTTACAACGAAGTCTTTCAACAAATCATAGCCTATTAAGCCAACTACCCGCTTTCCACCTATCCGGCTACCCGTTCTTTCATACTGACTTTCTAAGTTTGTCTTTTGCCCCTCAGCAGGAAAGCTAACCTTAACGTCACTAATCTCGAATGGACCAAACTTCACGACATCTGACGTAGCGAACTCATTGACCCCAGAACTATTGGCACCAAATGACGTGCTTGCGCCTTCCACTTTTTCTAGCAACCCAACCTTGGACGCCGCTCGACGGTTAATCAAAATTGTACCGGCGTTACCAGTATCGACTAATAGCCACAACGCAACACCGTTAATTTCTACTTGCGCGATAGGCATTCCACTACCCTGTTGAGAGTTGGCTCGAACATTTGCCACCTTCCCCATATCTATCGAATCACGCGTCACCAAACGAATTTTTCTGTGGGGATAGTCCAATTGAACGATGAAGTTATTGAAAAAACCTGCCCCCAGTAACATACCATTAGAGTGATGACCTAAGCTGGATTCGACAAGGGAATCCAACTCGAAATCACTATTGAATATTTCAACGTTTACATTGTTGTAAGCGTTACGCCTTTCAACGTCGTACACCCCTTTAACGGTCACGGGGCGCCCTTTATCAAGGTCTAAATCATGCTTCCCGATAAACGCGCGATTGATACTGTTTATTTGTGCTCCTGAATCCAGCATGACCCGAGATTCGATGCCTTCTATGGTAACAGGCAAAAAAACGTGACCGTTGTCCAGGGTGAAATCTGTCCATGCTGTAACGGCACTAAACGCATTGAAAGAACTAAAGAGAAGGGAAAGTAAAATAAATCGCGTCATAAATATCCTTTTACGCCAGTAAACTAATCCTTTGAAATCTTACGCTAGCACATGAGCTGATTGAGATCGAATTAGCACGATGAACCGAACGCGCAAAAATCCCTAATCTAGTGGAAAGCATCTAATACATGTTAGTGCTTAAACTATATCAATATGATCATAGTCTTGAAGACGTCTATCGCTTTCCGTTTAGCTTAAATGCATTGCATTTTTGAACGCGATACCGGCCTTGGTTCTGTTAATAACACCAAGCTTTCTCAATACTGCAGATACATGCTGTTTAACGGTGGACTCAGAAATGGCCAGTTCGTAAGCAATCTGCTTGTTAAGCAAGCCGTCTGATACCATTCGCAACACTTTAAGTTGGTGAGGGGTAAGTTGCTTTAATCGGTTTGTGAAATCATCTTGGCCAGAGTGGCCATTCGCATTCGATGCAGTGGCATTTGGCATCGTCGCTGATGCATTGTGAACTGAAGGCGGGATCCAAGTTTCACCGTCTAACACCGTATTTACCGCGTCAATAATGCAATCGACCGAAGCTGATTTGGGTATAAAACCGCTTGCGCCTAACGCAAACGATTTTGCCATAACATCAGGCTCTTCTTGTGCGGTAATAACAACAACAAGTACATCAGGATAGAGCGCATGTACCTCAGCAAGGCCATTTAACCCTTCATTGCCTGGCATAGTGAGATCTAAGAAAAGCAGATCGATGTCGTCATTTTCTTCAAGACTAGTGAGCGTATCGGGGAACGTGGAGGTTTCTACAAGTTCGATATGCTCCACACTAGCTAACGCATGGCACATCGCAGCCCTGAACAGAGGGTGATCGTCAGCAATCAAGATTTTCACAGACATAATGCTATCAACTTGTAACTACCTTGTTAATCAACATACTACCACGCCGGTAAAAAAAGGTTAATCTTATTGGCGTATCTGTTATTGGTGCATCTGTTATTGAGTAAGGCTCCGCACCACGCCCTTCACTGCTCGACATATCCGCCGGCCAACACAATCGAAAGAGGTCGAGCAAACGTGAGCACGCCTAAGCGCAATGGCCTAGGCGTGAAACGTGTTGCTGGTCTTCTTCAGAACATACCGTTTAGAATCGATAACCTACCGTAAGGTGAACTGTACGTGGGTCACCGTAATAACCGATAAGTGTCGTATCGCCACCAAGGCCCGGACCGAAGTTACCTTCATCGTCTTGCGTGACAAAGTCATAACCACCAACCAGATACTCTTCATCGGTCAGGTTTTTGACGTGTAGTCCAGCATACCAGTCGCCTTCAACGCTTTCCCAGCGCGCGCTTAAGTTCACCATACCATAGGCATCTTGCTGAATAAGATCGCTGGTTTCAAAGATAAGATAATCATCGCGATAGTAGTAGTTGGCGTTGAAAGTAATATCCCCAAAACTCGTTTCTAGTAGGTAGTTGGCATTAAGATTAAAGGTATTCTCTGGCGTACTTGCTAGACCAATCAACGGAGGGATTGCATTGTTTTTCTTAATCTCAAAGTCAATATAACCGTAAGCAACGTCAAACTGAAGGTTATCCGTGGCTACCCACGTCATCTCCAACTCGGCGCCTTTTGCAGCCGTTTCTGCAGCATTGCGCAGTCGCTGGTCAAGGGCTGTTGGATCAGACAAATCCCCTTCTACACCAATATACTGACGATCTTTGTGGTCGTAAGAGAACAATGTGATATTCATACGAAGTGCGTCGGTTAAGTCACTCTTCACACCCACTTCGAAGCTGTCAACGACTTCTGGTTCAACACCAGGCTCGTTAGTCTGAGCACGAGGGTTAAACGTGCCCGATTTGAAGCCTTGTGAATAACTCGCGAAGAACATGGTATCGCGGTCCATTTGATACTCCACGCCCACTCGCGGGGTAAAGCGCGACCAACTCTCTACCGCTGGCGCATCTAACACTTCATCGCCATCGGTGTCTGTCCCAAGTACTTGAGGTACTAATTGTCCGTCGGGACGCACGTACCCATCAATCCAGTCGGTATAAGGATAAACATTGGCGAATACCAGACCGTTATTTACAAACGCGGTCTTTTCTTCATCGGTATATCGGGCACCAAGCGAAAGCGATAGCTTATCGGTTACGTCATAGTTCATCTGCGCATAGGCAGCCCAGCTTTCTGAGTTATTACAACCCGTCACTTCCCGCGTTAACCCTGAGGCACCAAGCGATTGACCTAACACACCTAAAATGGCATCAAAATTACCGCAACTCTCACCATCGTAAAAATAGAGCCCTGACACTAAGCTAAACGCGTTCCCGGTATAATTCGCTTGAATCTCGTGAGTATCATTACTGTCGTCATACTCTGCCGGTACATCAAAAATAGGCAGAGGCGTATTGTCAAAATCAATGTTGGTAGGTGAATAGCTCTCTCTATGCGAACCAATATATTTAAGCTCTAAATCATCATTCACTCTGTATCGTGCCAGCCAGTTATAGCCTTCTAACTCGACTTTATTCCATGTAGGTAAGCTGGTGTACGAATCGAAAACCGAATCAGGCACGGGCGCATCAGTTAACATACTTGGGATTAAACGGTAGCCGCCTTTCGCATTTGATGTGTCTTCGGTCTTATCCCATCCAATACGGAAAAACAAATCTTCACTCGGGTGAACTTCTAGCGTTACACGGGCTGCCCAAAGATCTTTGTTATAGTTCTCTTTATCTTGATTGGGCAACGCGCTTACCAGATATTCACCGAAGCCGTCGCGGTTTAAGTTGGCATAACCCACGCCTAGATACACCGTGTCTTCAATCAACGGTATTTGACCTGTCACTTTGATATCCTGCTGACTGTAACTACCTACCGTAGCTTCAACGTTCATCTGCGTATCGCCGGTCATTTCCTTCGTAACGTATTTAACCGCGCCACCAATGGTATTCTTTCCGTAAAGCGTCCCCTGCGGGCCACGTAATACCTCAATACGCTGTACGTCTAACAAATCAAGTACGGCCCCTTGTGGGCGAGCAATATAAACATCATCAACATAAATACCCACGCCTGGTTCATAGCCCCAAAGCGGGTCTTGCTGACCCAATCCGCGAATAAATGCCGTCAGGGTGGAATTGGTACCGCGACTAGTTTGTAGCGTAGTGTTGGGCGAAAACTGCTGCACTTCAGTCAGCACGCTAATCCCTTTTTCTCCAAGTTCAACAGCACCAATAGACGTGATAGCTACCGGCGTTTCCTGTAGCGACTCTACAGTTTTTCGCGCTGTCACCTCAATGCGTTCTAATTTTCCTTTTTGCGCTTCGGCATCGGCATCAGCTTGACTATCCTGAGCAAATACTGGCGCTGTGCTTAAAACGCTAGCCACCGCTAGGGCACAAAGGCTGCGAATGGGGAGCTTAACTGAATCGCTTTTGCGTTCTACTGTGCTAACAGAGGCTGAATGTGATTGGTAGGGTAAAACCAAGCCATTTGTGTGTATTGATTGAGACATAGTGAGTCCTTGTTGTTCTAAGTTCTGGTCACTGCCGGATGTATTGCCTACGGTCAAAATCACTTTAGTTAATTAATTGTTAATAGTATGTAGTACCATCGTACTATGGGATTTTGATAAAAGTAACGTCAAACTTTATGTCTGTTATGAACGCTTTTTATCTGATTTGTATACACTTTGTGGTTTTGAGTGTAAGCAAATCTTAAATCGACTTAACTGTTTCGGATCATCTGCGGTCACAGATTTTTTAAGGAATAATAACTATGTTAAGTATGATTGGCTTAGTAGGCGGTCTGTTGTTGCTTATTGTTTTGACAATACGCGGAATGAACCTCTTTATTGCTGCACCTTTGTGTGCGCTTGTAGTTGCCATTACCAATAATATCGGCGTCTTCACCGGCGACGTAAACTTCGTTCAAACCTATATGAGTGGTTTCTCTGGCTTTATCGCCTCTTGGTTTTTCATGTTTTTACTTGGTGCGTTATTCGGTAAATTCATGGAAGACACAGGAGCAGCAGATGCTGTTTCTCGCTGGATTATCACCAAAATTGGTTACAAGCGTGCCGTATTAGCTGTTGTGCTAGCTTGCGCTATTTTGACCTACGGTGGTGTAAGCGTGTTTGTGGTAGCGTTTTCTGTTTACCCTATGGCGGTGAGTTTGTTTAAAGATGCCAACCTACCCCGTCGCTTCATACCTGCTGCCATGGCATTCGGGTCGGTAACATTTACGATGACCTCCGCGGGCTCGCCAGAAATCCAAAACTGGATCCCTATAAAGTATTTGGGTACCTCCCCTTTTGCCGCGTGGGAAGTTAGCCTTGTCGTCGCCATATTCATGGCATGCTTCGGTTACTGGTGGCTTGCTAAGATGATCAGAAAAGCCGTTAATAACGGCGAGGTGTTTGAAGCCAGAGCAAGCGACCCTGAAGTGCGAGACAGAGCGCTACCCCACCCGCTTACCGGAATTGTGCCGTTAGTCGTGGTGTTAGTCATTTCGTTTCTATTCCATGAAGAACTCGCTCAACTTGCGCTTATTCTGGCGTTAGGCGGCGGCGTACTGTGTTTGCTGGCGATTAACTACAAACATTTTCACAGTTTACCGGTTGCCATAAATGCGGGTACCACCGGCGCATTGATCGCCATAGGTAACACCGCCGCTGTTGTAGGTTTTGGCTCTATAGCAAAAAACACCGAAGCGTTTCAAACAACAGTAGCGCTTATGACCCAAATTCCTGGTAACGAGCTTATTGGTGCCGCCATTGCCGTAAGCGTGATTGCAGGGTTAACAGGAAGTGCATCTGGCGGACAAGCCATTGCCTTACCCTTGGTGGCTCCGCATTACCTTGACCAAGGCGTAGAGCCAGAACAGCTACATAGAATTGTGTCTATATCATCAGGCGCACTAGATTCGTTACCTCACAATGGCTATGTGGTTACTACCATACGCGCCATTTGTAACGAAACCCATCAGGCTGCCTACTGGGCGGTTGGTGCGCTAACTGTTGTGGTGCCAGTTATTGGCCTTGCCATGGCCATTGGCCTGTTTAGCATTATGTAGCATTAGTCAAAGCCAACGATATGGCCTAAGGCCGCACGATATATAAGTCACTCTAGCGAAACACTGCCATCTAAAAATGCGGCCAGAGAAAGGGATAAGAAAGTATGAATTGGAAAAAGACGCTTGCTTCCACGCTAGTGTGGAATAAGAGCAAAGGCATCAATAAGCTATTGAAACAGCTCAGCTCACAACGAGTGCAGAAACACTTAGCATTAGCAAATTTGGTTGAGGTGTATTTAGTTAAAAAGCAGCGCTCCTTGGTGGGATTATTTGCCACACTAATGTTGACGGTACATTGCCAGGGCATTGCTGGCGAATCCGACGATACATCGCCATTGCTCAGTTCTTCAAAAGCACCTACTTCTGAGCCCGTTTCTTCCTTGCCAAGCGCTTCGCTGATGGTAGAAAAACGCGTTTTTGAAATGCCTCATTTCACAACCTTTGGTGGTAAACAAATTAAAAACGTAAAAGTTGGCTGGGAGGCGTACGGAACACTAAATGATGCTAAGAGTAACGTTATACTGATTACCCACTATTTTTCTGGATCTTCTCATGCCGCTGGAAAGTACGATGAAAACGATCCAGCGCCAGGCTACTGGGATAGTATTATCGGCCCCGGCAAGGCGATTGATACAGACCGCTTTTATGTAATAAGCGTTGATACGCTGGCCAATCTAAATGCTTACGACCCGCACGTTATTACAACCGGTCCTACGTCAATAAATCCAGATACAGGCAAACCCTATGGCTTAGACTTTCCCGTCGTGACAATACGTGACTTTGTCAATGTTCAAAAAGCGCTTCTCGAAAGTTTAGGTATTAGTAAACTGTATGCGGTTATTGGGCCTTCTATGGGCTCTATGCAGGCTATCGATTGGGCGAGCGCTTACCCAGACTGGGTTGAACGTATGATTTCAGTTATCGGCGCAGGTCAAAGCGATGCATGGACTACCGCGGCATTGGAACACTGGGCAACGCCAATCACTCTAGATAAAAACTGGAACAACGGCGCTTATTCCAAAGAGCAAGCACCTCTTAATGGCTTAGCTGCCTCGCTCATGTTAATTACGCAAAATGCCCTTACCCCTTCTTTTTTCAACCAAACCGGCAACACGTTAGGGTATAAAAATGTTGAGTCGGCGCCGCTTAATGACATACGTCAATCACACAGTATTGTGAACTGGCTGCGTGAGCGAGCAAAGACCCGGGCAAAATCCATGGACGCAAACCACCTTTTATACTTGGTTCGAGCTTGCCAGCTTTTCGTTGCTGGGCATCAAGGTAATCTTGAGCAAGGGCTGGCGTCGATAAAGGCGAAAACGCTGTTTATTCCAGCCCAAACTGATTTGCTTCTTATGCCCTACT
This sequence comes from Alteromonas sp. AO-Serp, assembly GCF_017849675.1. Lineage (NCBI taxonomy): Bacteria > Pseudomonadati > Pseudomonadota > Gammaproteobacteria > Alteromonadales > Alteromonadaceae > Alteromonas > Alteromonas sp. AO-Serp. The sequence goes on along the minus strand of NZ_JAFLMX010000149.1, from coordinate 25,642 downwards.
TATCGCAAAGTGCACACCAAGGTTTAACTTCAATGAATAACGACAGCACATTGGTTACGCTAAATGGCAAATTAGGTCATTTGGAAGGCGTGACGAATGTATCCGCTCAGGCTCAGGCTATTAGCCAATTTTTAGAAAATGATAAGGCAGCAATGCAATGATGAAATCTACCCCCTTTTTACGCCACGCGCTTTGTCTGTCTGTATTAAGCGCACTTGCCGTTAGTGTACCGGTATTCGGTAACGAGTCATCTGCGCAAGACGCGCTCCCTTCACTCACCATTGATTTAAAGAACGTTACCGTATCTGGCTTATCGTCAGGCGGTTACATGGCAACACAATTTCAATTAGCACACAGCGACTGGGTAAAAGGCGTTGGCGTTATTGCGGGTGGCCCGTACTTCTGTGCACAAGGTGATATAACCACTGCCCTGGCACAGTGCGTGAACAAGGTAGAGGGAGAAATTAACCTTGAAGCGCTGAATGAAAAAGCCAAACAGTATGAAACTGAAGGAAAAATTGCGTCGCTTTCCAATATGAAAGACGCAAAAGTCTGGCTTTTCCACGGTACGCAAGACACCAGAGTGATTGCACCAGTGAGCGATTTATTATTTGAGCAATACAAATTGTGGACAGACACACAAAATATTGCCTATATCAATGACAAACCGATGGCTCACCTTTTTCCCACCAAAAACAATGGGGTTAACTGCATGAAATCAGAGAGCCCCTTCATTGGAAACTGCGATTACGATGCAGCAGGTGCCATGCTCTCTCATCTTGTTGAAGATGTTTCGACACCCGACGAGTCACTGTCAGGGCAAATTCATTCAATTGATCAGCAAAAAATAGCGGGTGGCGATGCCAAAACATTAGCAAGCGAAGGTTTTGTGTATGTGCCTGAAAGCTGTGCACAAGGCGAGCCGTGCAGAGCCCATATTAGTTTCCACGGCTGTAACCAGTATGCCGATGCCGTTGGCGATGCCTACACTACCCAAACGGGGTTGAATGAATGGGCTGATGACAACAATATTGTTGTGCTTTATCCGCAAACTAAGAAGTCGTTATTCATGCCGTTAAATCCACAAGGCTGTTGGGATTGGTGGGGCTATGCCTCTGGCAATTACGCCAACAGGAACGGCGCACAAATAAACGCAGTAAAACAGCTGCTGTTTTCATTAAATAGTGCACCTTCACTAAATAAATCCAACGGAAGTAACAATGACTAAGCGCACAATATTTATCACGGGTGGAGCAAGCGGCATTGGCTTTGGCATTGCTGAGTCAATGGTGAAACAAGGGCACCATGTGATCATCGCCGACATAAACGAACAGGCAGCAAAAGAGGCTGTGACTCGACTTGCGCATTTAGACGGATCGGCCAGCGCAGTAGCGGTAGACGTATGCAATGCAGAACAAGTCGCAGCGCTACCTGAGGTACTAGGGAAACATACCGTTGATGTGCTTATAAACAATGCCGGTATTCAGCACGTTTCACGCATCGAGGACTTCCCTGCAGATAAGTGGCAGCAGCTTATAAATATTATGCTTGTTGGCCCTGCTCTTTTAACCCAAGCGTTTTTACCTGCCATGCGTAAGCAAAATTACGGGCGCATTATCAATGTAGGATCTATTCACTCGTTGGTAGCCTCGCCCTATAAGTCTGCTTATGTAGCGGCGAAGCATGGGCTGTTAGGGTTTGCCAAAACTATCGCTCTTGAAACAGGAGATTGCGATGTAACTATCAATACCCTTTGCCCCGCCTATGTGAAAACACCATTGGTGGAGAAACAAATTACAGCACAGGCAAAAGAAAATAACCTTACCGAGGAAGAGGTAATAACAAAAATAATGTTAGAACCCATGCCTAAAAAGCAATTTGTTAGCGTTGAAGAACTTGCAGATACCGCAAGCTTCTTAATGTCGCCCAGTGCTCGCAATATCACAGGGCAAACCATGGTGCTTGATGGGGGCTGGACGGCTCGATAACCCTCAAGCTTTTTAACGCTTAGCTTTTAAAGAATATTTCTTTTCACATAAAAAAGACTGCAATGAGCAGTCTTTTTTTCGTTTAATGTTTTCGCAAAAGCGTTATTCCCAAAGAGATACGTAGATGGCAACCATTTCTTCAATGGTAGGGATGCGTGGATTATTACCGGGTGAGCCTGATGCCAAAGCTTGTTCTGCCATAGTTGAAGTCGCTGCAAAAAATGCCTCTTTATCAATACCGAAATCGGCAGGCGTAGGCACCTGCAAATCTGCATTGAGCGCTTTTAGTTCGTTGATAAGCTTTTGATTCGCCACCTCATCAGAGTCACTTTGCGTAGCAACACCCATGGCGCGAGCACATTGTGCATAACGCACTGATGCACTTGGAATAGAAAAGGCGGTTACCGCGGGCAACAACATGGCATTCGACAATCCGTGAGGCACGTGGAACGCTGCACCGATAGGCCGGCTCATTCCATGAACAAGGGCCACTGAAGCATTTGAAAAGGCAATGCCCGCGAGCATTGAGCCCAGCATCATTGATTCTCTCGCCGTTTCATTTGTTGGGTCTGCAAATACAGTGCGTAGATTAGGCGCAATTAACGCCATGGCTGATAACGCCTGTGCATCACTGTAAAAATTGGCTTTGCGGCTAACAAACGCTTCAATAGCGTGAGTAAGCGCATCAATGCCTGTATCGGCTGTCACGCGGGCAGGCAAACTTTGCGTTAATGAATAATCGACCAAGGCTGCCGTTGGCATAAACCCTAAACCAACACACAACATTTTTTCTGTGGTATCTTCGTCGGTGATAATGGTAAATCGCGTTGCTTCTGAGCCCGTTCCCGCTGTTGTGGGAATAGCAATGATCGGCAGTCCCGCTTCATCTAAAACCCGCGGGAATTTGTAGTCTCGCATTTCGCCGCCGTACTTACCCAAAATAGCGATGGCTTTTGCGCTATCGATGGGGCTTCCACCACCTAAAGCAATGATGCTGTCATAAGCGTGGGTTTTGAACGCATCCACACCGCGATAAATAGACCTCACCGTGGGCTCTGGCACCGTATCTGAAAATACATCGGCTCTTATTCCTGCCTCTTCCAGCACCTGTACTATGGCAGCACTATATCCCAACTCAACCATTACCTTATCGGTAACCAGTAAAGGTTTATGGCAGTTGAGTCCTTTTAGCGTTTCAGCAACCCGCTGACTCGCCCCTTTCCCTATGTGCATCACTCTTGGCAGAATAATTTGATGAGACATGTTTCCCTCGCTGCGAATTCTTTTCATCAGCATACCTAGTACAACGCCCAAAGCAATGACAATGTAAAAATAATGTTACCGCCCCACTACCTCTCCAGCTTTCCTCCAAATACATACAAATGCGTGGTTGTTTCCATTGCCAAGAGTTAATGGTTAATTATTAACATCACCGTACGTGAAATGAGTGATAAACTGATTAGAACTTTTCTGTGGACTACGATTATGAAGAAACTCGGTATGATTTCGTTGCTTATAGCAATTATCGCTATAGCGATATGGCAATGGCCGAAACCTGACGCTCCTTTACTTTCATCAAACAACGTCATGCCCGCCATGGAGAATTTGCCCGACAATTTCTTTGACACACAAGTAAACCCAGTACTAACGAAGCGCTGTGTTGTCTGCCACGCCTGTTACGATGCGCCATGCCAACTAAAGATGTCATCTCCAGAGGGTATAGCCAGAGGTGCTAACAAAGAAAAAGTCTATGAAGGGACACGACTCACCGCTGCCCAACCCAATAGAATGTTTCTCGACGCCCACAACGTAGACGCATGGCGAAAGCGTGGCTTTTTCGACGTGCTCGAATCGAAAGAAAAACCTAACGCTTCGCCGACCCAATCTTCGGTGCTAGCGCAAATGCTTTTGCTAAAAAAACAGCACCCTTTGCCCAACACCGCTCATTTAGGTGACAATTTCGATATAAGCTTAAATCGACAAAACCAATGCCCAACAATAGATGAAATGGGCGGGTACATAGCAGGCCAGCCCCTGGGAGGCATGCCCTACGCACTGCCAGCCCTGTCGGATGCAGAGCACTCTACACTCATTCAGTGGTTAAACCATGGTGCGCCGTTACCTTTACCCAAAGCGCTCTCACAAGAACTGAATGAGAACATAACTGGTTTGGAAGTGTGGCTTAATGGGGATAGCAACAAGATGCAGCTTTCCGCACGTTATATTTACGAACACTTGTTTACGTCTCACCTCTATTTCGAAGATATTTCAGAAAAAGGTAAAACGCCTCAGTTTTTTAAGCTAGTGCGCTCGCGCACACCACCCGGACAAGCGTTAGATATTATTGCTACTCGCAGACCCTTCGACGATCCAGAGGTCGAGCGCGTTTACTATCGTCTACAGCCAGTGCATTCAACTATCGTGAGTAAAACACATCAAGCTTACGCCATTAATAAAACACTGATGGAAAAATGGCAATCGTGGTTTGTCGACGCAGAATTTTCTGTAGAAACATTGCCATCATACAAACCCCAAGTGGCGGCCAACCCATTAACGGCCTTTACCTTATTGCCAGTAGAAAGTCGTTATCGATTTATGCTTGAGCGCGCGCAAAACACCATTATGGGTTATATCAAAGGTCCCGTGTGCAGAGGACAAGTCGCGCTTAACGTCATTAACGATCGATTCTGGGTGTTCTTTGTCGACCCAGACATTGCAGCATCTGAAAAAGTAAATGCTTTTTACGCTACTCAAAAAGAAAACCTCCACCTTCCCGCTGAAAAAGATAGCTCAGCCCTTGCGGTAAACTGGGTTAAATACGCTAAGCGCCAAGGCGAATATATGCGTGCAAGAACCACCTTTTTGAACAATGAATTCAAAAATGAAGAGCATTTGAGTGTGTCGAGTATATGGGATGGCGACGGCGATAATACCAATGCCAGCTTAACCGTATTTCGTCATTTCGATAATGCCACAGTTGTTAAGGGGATGGTTGGCCAGCCCACTAAAACAGCATGGGTGATTGACTATGCCTTGTTAGAGCGCATTCACTACTTGCTTGTGGCTGGCTTTGATGTTTACGGCAATTATGGCCATCAGTTATTGACCCGTTTATACATGGATTTCTTGCGCATGGAAGGTGAATCGAACTTCCTTAATCTACTTCCTCCAATCACCCGCCATGACCTTCTTGACGATTGGTATCAAAACGCAAGCCCTGAACTTACCGATTATTTGGAAGGTGATATCAACAGTTTCGAACAACCTTCTGGCATAGCGTTCGAAACAGATAATCCTCAACAAGAACTTTATCAATTGTTATCGCATTACTTGGCTAAGGTTCAACCGAATGCCTCAACCTACAATAAACGTTTGCTATCAGCTGAACAGCTCGAAGCATTAGAGCGCTTAGATTCACTTCCTGCTCAACAAGCGACGTTGATGCCTGAAACTACCATGATTGTGATTCAAGACGACAAAAACCCAGACAACATTGATGTATTCACTGCCCTTAGAAATAGCGCGCATTACAATGTAAATAGCCTATTTGAAGAAGAGGAAAACCGGGAGCCTTCTAAAGATTCAATCACGCTAGTTCATGGTTTGTTGGGCAGTTACCCTGACGCATTCTGGTATATCAATGCCTCAGAAATAACGTCTTCGATTGAGAAGCTTAAATCCATTAAAAGCGAAGCCGATTACAAAGCCTTGCTCGACGATGTTGGCATGCGCCGAACCAACCCTAACTTTTGGGCGTTTAGTGATAAATTAATGCAATGGTCTAGCGAGCGCTATCCTATTGAAGGCGGTCTTCTCGACTATAATCGGTTAGAAGATCGCTAAACCTTGCGCTGTGTGCCGTTTAACGCTTTTCTTTTGCAAAAAACCTATGCTAATGTCCAACCATTGGAAATGAAAGGACATTAGCATTCCATGCCCTATCAAACCGTTGCTTTAATTGGAAAACCTCAGCACGCTGCAACCCATGACAGCCTGAACATTCTTGCCGAATATTTATTGGCAAAAGGCTGTAAATTATTGGTTGAGGAAAGTATTGCTGAAGAACTTGAAACCGAAAACTTCAAAAGCTGTAACCTTGTCACTATTGGCAAAGAGGCTGACCTTGCCGTTGTGGTAGGCGGTGACGGCAGCATGCTTGGTGCAGCACGTGTGCTCGCTCGCTTTGACATTCACGTTGTCGGTGTAAACCGAGGAAATCTCGGCTTTTTAACTGATATCCACCCCGATGATATTGTTCAACAACTTGACCTTATCTTTAACGGTGAATGCGTAGTAGAAGAGCGCTTCTTACTTGAAGTAGAAGTTTATCGACACGAAAAGCTTAAAAGTAACAACTCTGCTGTAAACGAAGTGGTGCTTCACCACGGAAAAGTTGCCCATATGATGGAATTTGAAATTTACATCGATGAGCAATTTGTATTCAGTCAGCGCAGCGACGGATTAATAGTAGCCACACCTACAGGTTCAACGGCTTACTCTTTATCAGCGGGCGGCCCTATTATTATGCCCAAGCTAGATGCACTTACGTTGGTACCCATGTTTCCTCACACACTTAGCAGCCGTCCAATCGTTGTTGATGCTGACAGTCAGGTATCGATGAAAGTATCAAAGGTTAATAGTGACTCGCTACAAGTGAGTTGCGATAGCCATATTGTTCTGCCGGTGCTGCCTGGCGATGAAATTCGAATAAACAAAAGCGTAGACAAACTCCATCTTGTTCACCCTAAGGGCTACAGCTACTTCAATGTACTTCGTAAAAAGTTAGGTTGGGGTAGTAAGCTTTACTAACCTCCCTGCTCCATTTAGTTGATTCCATGTGCATTTATTACATAAGCCTGTAGCATTTTCTTGATTGCTACAGGCTTGAAAAATAAAGATTTTTTAATCTTCTCTAATTTCCTTAACGAAAACCAAGACTTATAGAAATATAAGTTTTCGGCATACCTGTTGCACCTATTACAACAAGTCGTCAGCACAAGGTCTTTGTTATTTGGCCTAAATGATGTTTCGCATCCCGCTGACTTATTTGCATTCAATAGGAGATATCATGAGTAACACCAATATCAAATTTACAGCCCCTGGAATGGATAACGATGCTGCTGCCAAAACAATCAAGGTATTGGATCAGCGATTGGTTGCACTATTAGATTTACAGTTAACGTTGAAGCACATTCATTGGAATGTAGTAGGACCAAATTTTATCGGTGTGCATGAGATGTTGGATCCGCAGGTAGATGCGGTACGCGAAATGACCGACACAATTGCAGAGCGAATTGCTACATTAGGTGGCGTACCGAAAGGTACACCAAAAGCCATTGTTGAAGGCCGCAGCTGGAATGATTATGAGTTGGGTAAAGGTTTAGTACTTGACCACCTTAAGGCGCTGGATGCCGTATATGACGGTGTAAATGGTGACCACAGAAAAGCGTTAGAGCTTTTGGGTGAAATTGACCCAGTATCGGAAGATATGATCACCGGCCAACTTGCAGATTTAGAACAGTTCCAGTGGTTTGTGCGCGCGCACATTGAGTCTGGCAGCGGTGAGCTACAACAATAGAATACGTTCACTGTGTTTGCAGATTGTAATCCGAACTATCTGCAATAGATTAAAGTTGTAATGTTAAGGAGAGCTTCGGCTCTCCTTTTTAAGTTTTCCCTTCGCGGCGAATCCGAATTATCGGTTATTCATAACCCACCCTTAAAAGATCGAACCTATACAATTGATTTTACGAATATTATTATCGACGCCGGTTGTTTTTAAATAAATATTTTGCGACTTAACTTTACACAACACAAATACTGTATATATTATCAGTTACTGTATATATCATCATGTTCAACTTTTTTCGAGTGTGGTTATGTTAGCGCATCTTTCTATTTCTAATTTTGCTGTTGTAAAACAATTATCAGTTCAACTGGAAAACGGGTTGACTGCTATAACCGGTGAAACCGGTGCAGGTAAATCAATTGCTATTGATGCCTTAAGCTTGTGCTTAGGCGAGCGCGCCGACGCAAATGCGGTGCGAAAAGGTAGCGCAAAAGCGGAGATCATTGCTCACTTTTCTTTAAACGGCAATGTATTAGCTAAAGCCTTCCTCGATGAACATGAGCTCACCTCAGATGAAGATGAGAATAGCTGCTTTATTCGCAGAGTTATTTCAAAGGAAGGCCGTTCAAAAGCTTTTATCAACGGTATTCCCGCCTCACTTCAGCAGTTAAAAGGCTTAGGCCAGTTTTTGTTGGCCATTCACGGTCAAAATACTCACCTACAGTTGCTGAAAGAAGACCATCAAAGGGAATTAGTTGATGGTTACGCTAAGCACAACGACATATTAGTGCAAGTTAGAGAAACCTACTCTCTTTGGCGTGATAAGCAGCGCACGTTAAAGGCGCTTCAAGAACAAGCCCAGCAGCGCGAAGACAGAATTCAGCTGTTAACTTATCAGGTTCAAGAACTTGATGAATTCGCCATTGAAGAGGGTGAATTTGAAGAGTTAGAAATAGAGCACAAACGCCTGAGTAACGGGCAAAGTCTTTTAGAGCAAGCACAGACTAGCGTATACAATTTATATGAAAGCGATGAAGGCAACGCACTGTCAGTTATACAAAGCAGTATTGAACGTTTAGGCGAATTAGAGACGCACGACGCTAGTTTAACGCCAATCATTGCAATGCTTAATGATGCAGCAATTCAAGTAGAAGAAGCGGCAGGAGAGCTACGTAGCTACTGCGATCACTTAGAGATCGATCCACTTCGCTTACAGCAAGTTGAGGCGCGCTATGCGAAGGCGATGGAACTTGCCCGTAAACATACTGTGATGCCAGAAGGACTTTATCAGCATCACCAAGAGCTAGCCGCCGAATTCAATGCTTTATCGGAACAGGAAACACTGTTAGGTACTCTTGAAGGCGAAGTAGAAGAAGCACGTGCAACGTATTTAACCGCGACCAAAGCGCTTTCTGAGAGCAGGCAACGTGCTGCTGGTAAGCTAAGCGAAGATATTGAAGTGCAAATTCGCCAAATGAATATGCCCCACGCAAAAGTGGATATTCAGATTCAATACGACGAACTTAAGAAGCCGGTGAGCACAGGTCTAGATACCGTAGAATTTAAAGTGTCTACCAACCCTGGTCAAGATGCAGACAAATTAGAAAAAGTCGTATCAGGTGGTGAACTTTCTCGTATAGGACTGGCTATTCAGGTTATAGCAAGCGGCCATCACGCTACCCCTACTATGATTTTCGATGAAGTCGATACGGGCATTAGCGGCCCAACAGCATCAATCGTTGGCGGGCTTTTACGTAAATTAGGTAAACAATCGCAAGTAATGTGTGTTACCCATCTACCTCAAGTAGCGGCACAGGCACATAATCAATTGTTTGTTACCAAGCTTACCGACGGGGAAAGTACTGAAACCCAGATGTTGGCGCTGACTAAGCAAGACAGGATCGATGAGCTTGCAAGACTATTAGCCGGTGATAAAGTAACCAAATCGGCGCTAGCGAATGCAAAAGAACTGCTTAAAAGCGCAGCATCGAACTAAAATGCAGTTGATTGGTCATAGTTGTCAATGTAGCATGCCTTCGCGCTTGCAATAAAACAGTCTCGAAATTCGCTTTAGCGAAGTTCATTGACACTAACAAAGGCAATACTGGACAAATTAACGCATGAAGTTGCAACACCTATTAGTAATTCTTGGTATCACACTTACATCAACCGCTTGCTCGAACTGGATTTATCGAATCGACGTTCCTCAAGGAAACTTCCTTGATCAAAGAGATGTGGAAAAGCTGCGCGTTGGAATGACAAAAGAACAGGTTATTTATGTACTAGGTAACCCTGTTGTTCAAGACTCATTCGACGATGATACTTGGTACTACGTTTACGATATGAAGCGCGGTATGAAAAAGCGTGGTGAAGATTTTCAAAAGCAAATGGTGATTAACTTTGTAGACAACAAAGTGACAACGGTTGAAGGTGACTTCGAGTTATCTGAAGACTTCAATACACCGCTTGATAACTAATTTTGTTTAAAAGGTAGCGTTTCTCGCTACCTTTTTTGTTTCTAATACCCTTCATAAAAACGTCTGTTTTTTTAGAGATATATCGCTTACCTACTTGAGGTTTATATGGAACATAGTTTTTGGCACAGTAAATGGCAAAAGAACGAGATTGGATTTCACGAACCTGAAGGGAATGCGCTTCTTATCAAATATGCCTCTTCCCTGTTGGATGTTGAAAACTCACACTCAGCTTTGAAACGCATATTTGTTCCGCTATGCGGGAAGACCCGCGACATCGGCTGGCTACTTTCCCAAGGTTGTGAGGTGGTAGGTGCTGAGCTAAGCGAAGTGGCTATTATACAGCTGTTTGAAGAGCTGGGAGCCGAGCCTACCATTACCCCAACAGCAAAGGGTAAGGTTTATGCTAAAGACGGCTTAACCATACACGTGGGCGATATTTTTAAACTCACATCAAGCGACATAGGTGACGTTACTGGTGTTTACGACAGAGCCGCTTTAGTTGCACTGCCCAGTCCGCTTCGCGAGCAATACGCTGCACACTTAATTACCATTACTCAATGCGCCCCCCAGCTAATCATTTCTTTCGAGTATGACCAGAATGAAATGGCCGGCCCTCCCTTTAGCGTAAACGAAAAAACCGTCGACGCTCTTTATTCAGCCGATTACAACATTCAGAGGTTAGAGCGCTCGGTGCTTGAAGGCGGTTTGAAAGGCAAAGTAGACGCTGATAATTTGGTATTTGCACTAACGGCGAAGTAGACTTTTTTAAGATTTATTGCCAATACAAAGCGTTGAAATAGTTGCTTTATAGTTTGCGTTTTAGCGCTGATTAACAGCGACACTTAAGCTATTCATACCCACACCAGCTAATGCGACTTGCTTAAATAAATGACTAGAGGCCAAGCAGTGCCTCTATGCCAAACAATATTGCACCTATCAACCCGCCTACGATCGTGCCGTTTATGCGAACTTTTTGAAGATCGCGGCCAATATTCAACTCTACCTGCTCAGCCATTTCACGTTCATCCCAACTATTGATGGTGTCGCGAATGTGACGGGTTAGAAATTCAGCCAACTCAGGCGCCATATATTTAGCCGCTTCTCCAATGTGCTTATTGAACGCTTTTGCTAGCTCACTGTCTTGCGTTAACGTGGTACCCAAATCGTTCAAAAGGCTCGACACCTTTGTTTCTGCTTTACCATTTTGCTGTTCAAGAGACGTTAAAAGCCATTGATGAAACTTGGCCCATGATTGCTGAACATACGCGTTTAACGCTGGGTCATTAATAATTTTTTCCCGATAGCTGTTTACCTTTTTCTCCATTAACGGGCTGTGCTGTAGTTCGTAGAGGAATTCTTGTACTTGCTCATCAAATGCATGGCGAATGGGGTGATGCTCATCTTCGTATACATCTTCCAAAATACTTGAAACCGCTTTAACAGCAATGAGTGCCCCCTGCTCGCTTAGCCAACTAGACGGTAATAGCTTTTCGATACGACTGTATTCAGTTTTTAGCCAGACTACTAACGTATCTGCTATGTAGATTTGGGTTTCTGGCTCTGCAAGCAGTGAGGCCAATTTCCCTAACACCCTATCAAGCACTACCTGATGCTGGCGCTCTTTCGTAACGGCGCTTAACGAGGTTGCCATCAATTGCCTAAGATCAAGTTGGTTAATGCCCTTCTGTGCGGTTTTAGCGATAAACGCTTTCACAGGTTTGTCATCGAGCACACGCAGAACGCCTGCAAAAGCATCGCATAGAAAGCGACTTAAACGGGTAGCGTTTCTATCCTGTGACAACCACCTTCCCGCGCCCTTAGCAGGGTCGCTGTCCCGAATTAGCTTCTCTATTGCTTCAGGATGAAAGAACTTTTCTTTAACGAACAATGACAGGTTATTAGCAATAACAGACTTGTTACTAGCCACGATATTGGTGTGCGGAATGGGGTACTTCGCTGGAATTGGCTTAAATAATGCCGTCACTGCAAACCAGTCAGCTAGACCACCGATGAGCGCCGCCTCACTGGCCATCTTAATAAGCCCCAACCACCATGCTCCTTGCAAGTTTGGATAAAACTTAGGAAGTAAAACCGTTAAAACAAATACACTTGCGGCAAAAATCAAACAGGCCAATGCAAGCCTTTTAGCCTTATTCAATTGCGTGTACTTGTCCTGCATAAACTACTCCGTTTAAATTACTCGTTTACCATCTTGGTCTATAAGTGGTGTGCCGTCTTCTTTAGCAAAAGGGCCTTGTGGCCATACAGGCAAAATATCCAGTACAGCTTCACTTGGCCGGCATAATTTCACTGTTTCTTTCGCGTTATTCGAATAGGAATTACCTTCAACTCTCCCAAGAGGTAAAGAAACTGCTTTTTCGTGTTCACCTTCGGGAATGCAAACAATAGGCCTATTCACTAAAACGGGATGTTCCAGCATCAATTCAAAGATGATTTCGTTACTCACTGTTTCATCAAGTAACCCTAATTCAGCAGCAGGAGACTTTGTTGTGCGAAGCGCTTGTCGAGGGTTAAGGTTAGCTGCATTCAATAAATAAGTTAGTTGTTCACGTTCCCACCCAACACGCAAATACTCAATAACCTGCACCTCATACCCAGCGGCCTTGATCACCGCCAGTACATTCCTAGACGTGCCGCACTCTGGGTTGTGATAAATCTTTATCATGCCACCTAACCTCACTAAAAAGTAAAAACCACATATACCAACATACTATTGAAATTCGAGGACAGACACTCGCAAAGGCTAAAACCTTGCCTGTACTCGTTGGACACACACTCAAATAGCTACCTGTACTTCTTGGACACACACTCAAAAAAGTAGCTTGTAACCAAATACAATTCGAGGACGGACACTCAAAAAAGCAGCTTGTAACCAAAAAGATGTATTCACAATGAGTGTCTGTCCATTTCTTTAAATAATTTCTTCAAGCGAGTGTCTGTCCCCTTCTGAGCTCCCTTCTGAGCTTAGGGCCATGTGGTGCAGAATGGTCAAATTCGCCATCCGGTGGCAGATGAAACTATAAAATTAGTCATTACACCATTGAGCCAGTCTCCCCCCTTTGGCACATTAAACTAACCTTTTGATTTAAAATACTTTTTAAGAGTGGCATGATACGTGAAACGTATTTTATAAATACACAACAAAATTTGTGTTTGATATTAATACCGTTAAAGCGTCTTATTAAGTATTTATAAAATAATCAAGGATATAAGAATATGAAAAAGTCTATAATTGCTAGTGCAGCTATGTTGCTTTCAGCCTCTTTGCTTACTGGCTGCGTTATCCATGTTGGAGACGCTAGTGCATTAGAAGGCAGCGATTTCAGTTCTATTCTAGGCAATATTGACATAGCTGAAGGGAAGCACGCTGGCGATATTTCTTCTGTTAATGGCAATGTGGAAATTAGCGATCATGGTGGCGCAGATGAAGTCAGTATCGTTAACGGCAATCTTGAAATGGGTAGCCATGTGTCTGTCCGAAATATCGATATTGTAAATGGCGATATAAGTGCAGCTTCACACCTCAATGTGCTTAAGGGTGTAGAGACCGTGAATGGAAATGTTACGCTTCCTACGCAAAGTAAAATTGGCGGTAGCGTTGAAACAGTGAATGGAGACATAACAGCCGTTGATACAACCATTGAAAAACACATCAAAACACTCAACGGCGATATTACTTTGTCTGGCTCTTCTCACGTTTTAGGCGATATCGTATATAAGGAAAGTGAAAGCTCTTGGGGCAAGAAATCGGACAACAAACCTACCCTATCGATTAGTGCATCGGTTACTGTGGACGGCAACATTGTTTTGCACCGTCCTGTTAACTTAGATATTGAAAGCGACGAACTTAAGCAAAAAGTCATTGTAAGCTACAGTGGTGCGCAGTAACTTATCAGCTTAATCATTTAAGCTAACATTCTGGAAATGCATGACTGAACAAGAAAAGATGCTTGCTGGCGATTTATACTTTCCGTCAGACAAAACATTATCGGCATTGCGCAAGCAATGTCGTATGCAATTAGACGAGCTCAACACAACTTGTCAAAGTGACCACAAAAAGCGTACAAGACTACTAAAAGCGCTGTTTGGTAGTACTGGAAAAAGGCTTTACATCGAGTCATCATTCAAATGTGATTACGGCGAAAATATTCACGTAGGCGAAAATTTTTTCGCTAACTTCAATTGTGTGATTTTAGATGCAGCGAAGGTCACGATAGGTGATAACTGCATGATTGCGCCTCAAGTCGGTTTGTACACCGCTACGCACCCATTAGATCCGGTACAAAGGGCAACCGGCATCGAGTTCGCCAAGCCCATTACTATTGGCGATAATTGCTGGATTGGTGGTATGGCGGTCATAAACCCTGGCGTAACGTTGGGAGACAATGTGGTTGTGGCCTCTGGCGCGGTGGTAACTAAGTCTTTTGGCGACAATGTGGTCATAGGTGGTAACCCCGCCAAAGTCATCAAAGAAATAGAGCAAGCCGAATAGAGCATGTGATGTTTTCGGTATCACATGTCTTAAAAAACACCTTTACTCGAGTCCATACCAAGTCACATCTATCGATTTAATCTGAACCGGTAATTCAAAGACTCTTCAAGGGCCGCCATTAGTACCTCAAAGGCGGCCCCTGATTTTAGCCCTGTACACAGAGCTAGGTAAAATTAAACGCTATCCCGTTAGTAGTCTAAAGACAAACGCTCTCTACAAATCGTTAATCCCAGTCTGGAGCAAAATCCGGGTTTACAATTCGGTCGCCGTTATCAAGATCATCAATAAGCGCGAGCTCTGAATCAGTTAAGTGTACACCACCGTAAGCTAAATTCTCCGCCAAGTGTACTTTACTGGTTGATGAAGGGATTGCGTAAATGTGACGTTTCTCCATCCACGCCAGAACAACTTGCGCCGGCGTCGCATCGTGGTTTTGTGCTATTCGCAATAACGTTTCGTCCTTCATTACTTTTCCTACCGCAAATGGCATATATGCAGTCGCTTTTATGCCTTTTTCCTTACACGCTTCAACAACTTTCTTATTTTGCATGAAAGGATGGATTTCAATTTGGTTGGTGTAAATCTCGCCTTTACCAAGAACCTTTTCGGCCTTATCTAACAAATCAATAGTGAAATTAGACACCCCAATATGACGAGTAAGCCCTTGCTCTTTCGCCTTTGCAAGATTGCCTAAGTAACTTTCGAGTGAAATATCATTGCCAGGATATGGCCAATGGATAAGAAGCAAATCAACATATTCTAGCTTCAGCTTTTCTAAGCTTTCGTGAACACTTGGAATAAAATGGGTATCGCCCAATGACTCGTGCCACACCTTGGTGGTGACAAACAGTTCGCTTCTATCAAGGCCGCTGGTTTTTATGGCATCGCCAACTTGTGCTTCGTTGTCATAAAATTGTGCGGTATCAATGTGTCTGAAACCAACCTCTAGCGCTTTACTGACTGACTCACGGGCCTCGTCACCTTTCAATCGAAACGTTCCCATTCCTAACTGAGGCATATCTTTCATTACTATCTCCTTTTCCGTTTTGGTCTTACCCTACTTGACGTAGCAGCTTCACACTTTGCTACGCCATCGCTTAGAAAGAAGATCGTAATCATCGTGACTGAAATCAGAATTAAATGGGGGACAAACCTAGTGATTAAGTTGAAGAATGCACGTCACTGAAATAAAAAAGCCGCTAGCGAACGCTTGCGGCTTTGAGTAATCACTTACACGTCAAGAATAAATTAACTATTACTTACGTTTGGCGGGACGCCCAGCTCGTTTATTTAAGCCTTGTTGCTTACGCACTTTATGCTTTTTAACCGAGCGACGCATGCGACTTAAACGCGCGTGGTCAAGTTTGCCCTGGCGCACATTAACCATAGTTTGCGTTTCATCCGGCAGTTGAACATGGCTACGAAGCGCGTTCACGTCTTCTAATCCTAGTTCTACCCACGCACCTTGGGGTAGACGCTTTTGCAATTCAATTGGGCCATACTTAACACGGATCAAACGGCTTACCTGCACGCCTTGCGACTCCCAAAGACGACGCACTTCGCGGTTACGCCCTTCTTTCAACGTTACGTTGTACCAACGGTTCATGCTTTCATCTTCAGCATGCTGCGGCGTAGGCGCACCTGAAATTGTCAGGAACTTTGCTTCGCCGTCTTCCAGCTCTACACCTTTTTGAAGGGTATGTAGTGTTTTGCCTGTTACCTCACCGAATACACGTACTGCGTATTCGCGTTCTACTTCGCACTTAGGGTGCATTAGGCGGTTGGCTAATTCACCATCGTTAGTGAATAACAGCAGGCCACTGGTGTTCATGTCTAGACGACCAACGGTGATCCAGCGCCCTAGTCGAATAGCGGGTAGACGGTCAAATACCGTATCGCGACCTTCAGGGTCGTGACGGCTACACAATTCACCTTCGGGTTTGTTGTACATCAACACTCGGCAAATTGGCTGTTCTGTTTGACGAGATAGCAAATGACCATCAACACGGATTTGTGCGGTGTGGTCGACTCTATCTCCTAATGTTGCTTTGGTGCCATCGACCGATACTCGGCCTTCTTCAATCCAACGTTCCATTTCTCGTCGCGAGCCTAGCCCTTGGTTAGCCAGTACTTTTTGCAACTTTTCAGTCATGGGTTTTCACTCTTTAATTGCTTGTTTACGGTCGCACGGTCTATTCAGACGGTGCCTCATTTAACACCTTAAGCGGCGAGTCTGACGCAACGCTTTCAGCCATGTTTTCGAAAGCATCAGCATTGGGCAAATCGCTCAACGACGTCATCGAAAAATAGTCTAAGAAGCCTTTGGTAGTTGCATAAAGTGCTGGTCGCCCAGGCACTTCTTTGTGGCCTACTACCTTTACCCAGTCTCGTTCTGTGAGTGTCTTTATAATATTACTGCTTACCGCCACGCCCCTTACCTGCTCTATTTCTCCGCGGGTTATAGGTTGACGATAGGCAATGAGTGCCAAGGTTTCGAGCATTGCTCTAGAATACTTTGGCGCATTTTCCTGCCACAATTTGCTTAACCACGGGCTTAACGCATCTAACGATTGAAAGCGATAGCCACTTGCTACTTCCACCAATTGAATGCCTCTTGGCTGATAGTCTAACTTTAGCTCGTTAATCACCTTACTCAAGGTTCTATCAGCGACGGTAAACTCATTGAGTACCGTTTCTTTTAAATGCTGCTTTGAAATAGGTTTATCAGCAACAAATATTGCTGCCTCTACCAATTGTTTAAGCTGCGCCGTGTTAATTTTCTTCATGGGCACCTAATTTTACATGAATTTTTGCATAAGGACCTGCCTGAATGCATAAAATTAGCTGTTCTTTTACTAATTCTAAAATTGCTAAGAAGCAAACCACTACCCCAGCTTTACCTTCTTCAACCGTAAATAGGCGTTCAAGTGGCGTATATTCTGTTGTTGTGAGTAACGACAAAATGAGCGACATGCGCTCTCGCGTGCTCAGTGCTTCCCGTGCAATGGTATGGTGTTCAAACGCTTCAGCGCGCTTCATGGCCGCACTGAACGCCAATACAATTTCAGCTAAAGACACATCGGGCTCAATGCGAATTGGCGCCACATTCTCACTTAGTTCAACGTGAGTGGTGAAAATATCCCGTTCAAGTCTAGGCTGAATATCTAAATCTTCTGCCGCTTGCTTTACTAGCTCGTATTCTTTTAATCGGCGAATAAGCTCTGCTCGAGGGTCTTCTTCTTCGTCGGAATCGTCACTGCGTTTAGGAAGTAGAAGCCTGGACTTAATTTCCGCCAATATGGCTGCCATCAGCAAGTACTCTGCCGCCAGCTCTAATTTTAGCGACATCATGGCATCCACATACTCCATATACTGCTTGGTAACATCAGCGATGGGCAGTGTGGTGATATCAAACTTTTGTTTTCTAATCAGATAAAGTAGTAAGTCGAGCGGCCCTTCGAAGGTTTCTAATATGACCTCTAGGGCATCGGGGGGAATGAAGAGATCTTCAGGCTTTTCAATTAGCGCTTCGCCATTAATAAACGCAAGTGGCAACGGCTGCTGAACAGGTGTCAAAAGCCCCTTCTCAACAGAGGCATCATTATCGTTATTATTTTCTTCAACAAGCTCTGACACAGTTCCACAACCGTTTTTACGCGCTAACAAAGCGGCGATTATTGATATTATT
This sequence comes from Alteromonas sp. AO-Serp, assembly GCF_017849675.1. Taxonomy (NCBI): domain Bacteria; kingdom Pseudomonadati; phylum Pseudomonadota; class Gammaproteobacteria; order Alteromonadales; family Alteromonadaceae; genus Alteromonas; species Alteromonas sp. AO-Serp. Next base: position 7,407 of record NZ_JAFLMX010000149.1, on the reverse strand, counting down.
ATTTACGCGTTCACGCGAGAACTTGCAGCGCTTCGCTGCAAACCGAAGCGCTACAGGCCCTCGCAACATAGCTTACGGTTTCCTACTATAACTCCCACCTGCAACTAGCAAAAGAAGCTATTTAAAATAACCTATTTAAAACAGTCTCTTCAAAAAGCCAGCCTAACGAAAGTTACTCAAAGGGAGACGGATCGCCCGTGCCATGTCGCACAATTACTGGTGTGTCTTCCGACAAATCAACCACGGTAGTGGGCTGCTCACCAATGTAACCACCGTGAATAATAAGCCCTACTTGCTTTTCTAAGTTGTCGCGAATGACATCTGGGTCTGATTCGGCCATGGTGTTACCTGGCAAAATCAAAGACGTTGACATCAACGGCTCGCCCAGCTCTTCCAATAATGCAAGTGCAATGGCGTTATCGGGCACGCGAATACCTATGGTTTTACGTTTAGGATTTTGCAAACGCTTTGGTACTTCGCGGGTCGCTTTCAACACGAAGGTGTAACGCCCTGGTGTGTTGTTCTTAATTTGCCTGAACGCCGTGTTGTCTACCTTTGCGTAAATTGATAGCTCAGACATGTCTCGACACATTAAGGTAAAGTTGTGATCTTTATCGATTTGACGAATACGACACAACTGCTCAAGCGCCTTTTTGTCTTCCATTTGGCAACCTATGGCGTAGCCTGAGTCTGTCGGATACACCACCACTGCTCCCTCTCGAATTAACTCACAAGCCTGACTAATTAGGCGCTTTTGCGGGTTGTCGGGGTGCACATAGAAAAATTGACTCATAATTACTTCCTTTTCTTAAACGCGCAGAACGATACTACTTTGCCAACGAGGTAAGTGTCTGTCCACTCGTAAAGCTTGCTGGTTAAGCTCGTGGGTAAAACTCGTTTTTAAGCTTTTTACCAACCAACTCTCGGCATTTTAATTAGCTTTAGCGCTCATCAACCGTACGTGAACCATTTGCCTTACCTTGCCCATTTATACCGAGAGCGTTGCAAATTAGATTTCCTTAGCTCTCGGCCACCTGCCCTTCAAATTGTTTCCAATTATGCCATACGGGTGTGAGCTTACTGCTAATGCCGAGGTTCTTACCCAGCTCAGTCCAACGAGACGGAAAGTGAAAATCAGAGCCCGCCGATGCTAGTAACTGATGGGTTTGTGCAAGCTCATTAATAAGCTCTTGTTTGGTTTTATTGATACCTGGAAATGCGGTTTCAATGGCGTCGCCACCGGCTTGTTCGAACAATGCCACCAAGCGCCGTAGCCACTTCGCTGTCATATCATAATGAGCAGGATGAGCCAGTACAGCTTGTCCACCTGCATCGTGGATCCACTCGATAGCCGTTTCGATGCTTGGCCACTCTGCTTTAACTGCAGCTCGTTTGCCTTTGCCAAGATACTTTTTAAACGCGGCGTCCATACTTGGCACACCGTAGTTATTTACTAATACGCGCGCAAAGTGCGCCCGTGTCACCTGGCCAACGCCCGCTAGCGCTTTTGCTCGCGTTAGAACACCTTCAAACCCACACTTTTCGAGCTTATCAGCAATTTTTTCAGCTCGAGCTTCTCGGGTTTGAGACTGGCCTTGCAGCCGCTCAAGAAACGTTGGGCAGTGTCTGTCCACATTTAATCCAACTACATGGATATCGAAACTGTGCCAAGTGGTGGAAATTTCAACACCATCAATAATGGTTAATGCACGTTTTTGCTTCGATTGAGTAGCATGTGCTTCTTCCAAACCGGCTACGGTATCGTGGTCGGTAACGGCAAGCGCATCCACCTGCATGGTGTGCGCGCGAAGGATTAATTCTTCTGGCGTTAGGTGGCCATCAGAGAATTTTGTATGACTGTGTAGATCTATTTTCAATGTCTTATGCAAATTTTAGGTTGACACAAACGGCAATTTGTTTTCTTCTATACACACAAAGTATACGTACTAACCGCTTCAAATCCTATTGAAGTTTGGAAAAACAACGAGTAATTCATGCATTCATACAATATTTCAACAGCAATGACAGTTGCAGCTTGGTGGTGGCACTCCCTAACTTAACGGGCGGTGTGCACTGTAGTGCGTGAATGAATACACATAAAGGCCCGTTAATACGGGCCTTTTTTTTGTCTTTTTGCAGTTGGAGAGTAGCAAAAATGAGTTTAGCGGAACTGGGGATTTCTCCAGGTAAGGTAGAGACAATTGAGCAGGTGGGACACTATGTCGATGATCCACTTGCCGCGTTTGCCCACCTTTGTGGCAATAAAAATAACGCATTGCTTTTAGAGTCGGCAGAAATTGATTCTAAAGACGATTTACAAAGCTTGTTAATGGTTGACGCAGCACTGCGCATGGAATGCCGGGGCAACCGCGTTGAAGTGAAAGCACTGACAGGCAACGGCGCTTCAGTGTTACCTTTATTTGTTGACCACGCCCCTGACGGCCTACACATCAAAGAAAGGACAGACACTTCAATTACGTTGGTGTGTGATGAAGCCGACGGTGAACTTGACGAAGACAGCCGCTTAAAGGCCGCAAGCGTAATGGACGCGCTTCGCATTGTTATCAATAAGATAACGCCAATCCGCCAGCATCCCCACGCCGTTTTCTTAGGCGGTGTTTTTGCCTATGACATGCTAGCAGGCTTTGAAAAATTACCTAACGTTGCAGAAGATGAAAATGACTGTCCAGACTTTGTATTTTACTTAGCAGAAACTTTAATTACCGTTGACCACCAAACCCGCGAAACCCATTTAATTGGCAGTGTTTTTAGCGGACAAGACGTAGCCCAGCAATACTTTGCCATTGCTCAGCGCTTAGAAGCAATTCATCAGCAGCTACACGATATGCCCGCTGAACCCGTGCTAGTAGGTGCAAATACAGCAAAGATTGCTGATGTAGAAAGTGAAGCACAAAGCGGACAGTCACTCGTTTCCAACTCAGAAAACTCAAACGAAACTCAAAACGGACAGTCACTTTCTTCTTTTGACCCAAGCGTTGAAGTTAGTGTTGATTTAAGTGATGAACAGTTTTGCAACCATGTGCTGGACTTAAAACAGCACATTTTAGCCGGCGACATTTTTCAGGTTGTGCCCTCGCGCACATTCTCTCTCCCCTGCCCGTCGCCGCTACTTGCTTACGCTAAACTTAAAGAATCAAACCCAAGCCCTTACATGTTTTACATGCAAGATGCCGCTTTCAGCATATTTGGCGCCTCTCCTGAATCAGCGCTCAAATACGAAAGAGAAAGTAATCAGGTAGAGATCTACCCGATTGCCGGTACCCGTCCACGTGGCAAGCGCCCCGACGGCAGTATTGATAGAGATTTAGACAGCCGTATTGAGCTCAACCTTCGCGAAGACACCAAAGAAAAGTCTGAGCACATTATGCTGGTTGACCTTGCCCGAAACGATGTTGCAAAAGTGAGTCGCCCAGGTACGCGCTATGTGAAAGACTTGCTAAAAGTTGACCGTTACTCTCACGTGATGCACTTGGTGTCACGCGTGGTTGGCCAGCTACGTGACGACTTAGATCCACTGCACGCTTATCAAGCCTGCATGAATATGGGCACTCTAGTTGGCGCACCAAAAGTAAGCGCAGCGACGTTAATTCGCGAAGTAGAGAAAAAACGCCGCGGCAGTTATGGCGGTGCGGTTGGCTACTTGAATGGTCAAGGCGATATGGACACTTGTATTGTCATTCGCTCAGCGTTTGTGAAAAACGGCACGGCTTATATTCAAGCGGGTGCAGGTGTAGTATATGACTCGGTTCCACAAGCTGAAGCTGATGAAACCCGCGCTAAGGCACAAGCGGTAATTGGTGCAGTAAAAGCAGCGCTACAAGAAGAAGCTGAAAGTATCAACGTTGCATTAAATGAAGGAGGCAACGCATGAATCAGCAAGTGACCACCCTATTTTTGCTCGACAATGTAGACTCATTTACCTACAACCTTGTGGACGAACTGCGCACCTTAAACCTAGACATTAAAGTCTATCGCAACACGGTTTCAGCAAATGCTCTGTTTGAAAGAATGCAGGAACAAGCAACAAAAGGCCCAGTGCTTCTTATGCTGTCGCCAGGCCCAGGTGCACCAAGTGAAGCTGGCTGTATGCCTGAGCTACTTAAAAAGGTACACGGCGTGTTCCCCGTTATTGGAATTTGCTTAGGCCACCAAGCCATTGTTGAGCATTACGGCGGCACCGTAGGTCGCGCCAGCCAAGTTATGCACGGCAAGTCTTCTGCTATTACCCATTCTGAAGACGCCATGTTCAAAGGCTTACAGCAGCCCTTACATGTAGCACGCTACCACTCTTTAGTGGCACATTCATTGCCTGAAAACCTTACTGTTTGCGCATCTACAATAAACGATGACGGCAGTGAGGCCGTAATGGCAGTTTACAACAGCGAAGATCGCATGTTGGGTTTCCAATTTCACCCAGAATCTATTTTAACAGCCCACGGCAGTATGCTGTTAAAGCAAAGTATTGACTATTTAACGTTACAGGGAGCGAACCATGCTTAATGCAGGCCCTCTACTAGAACAAATTATGTTGCGAGAATCACTGTCGCAAACCGAGGCATACAGCTTGTTTAACAGCATCATGCACGGTGAACAAAGCGAGGTGATGATTGCTTCAGTGCTGACTGCGCTGAAAATGAAAAAAGAATCTCCCAGCGAAATTGCGGGTGCGGCGAGTGCCATGGTTGCCAATGCACTGCCCTTTCCCACACCGTCTTATGAGTTTGCAGATATCGTTGGTACAGGCGGAGATGGCCACAACACCATTAATATTTCCAGTGCAGCTGGGGTGGTTGCCGCTTCTTGTGGCGTGAAGGTGGCGAAACACGGTAATCGCAGTGTATCGAGTAAGTCTGGCTCTGCTGATTTGTTTCGCCAGTTTGGTCTTAATTTAGAAATAAGCCCAGAAACTTCCCGCAAGTGCTTAGATGAAGCAAATTTCACATTTCTTTTTGCACCGGTTTATCACGCCGGTATGCGCCACGCAGCCCCCGTGCGCGCTGCGATGAAGACCAGAACCTTATTTAATATACTGGGGCCGCTGGCAAACCCGGCGGGTCCAACTCATGGCGTTTTCGGCGTATACTCTCCTGAACTGCTTGAACCTTACGCAAAAACCCTTATGCTGCTTGGCCAACACCGCGCAATGATAGTGCATGGCGATGGCTTGGATGAACTGGCGCTTCACGGCGAATCAATGATTTACGACCTTGAGCATGGCGATATTCGCAAGCTTACCGTTACCGCCGAAGACTTCGGTTTACCTCATTATCCTCTTTCTGCGATTGAGGGCGGTGAACCTGAAGAAAACAGACAATTTGTTGAAGCAGCGCTAAACGGCGAAGGTAAAGAGGCGCACCGTGCCGCTATCGCCATGAACTGCGGGGCACTGTTGAAAGTAACCGGCAAAGCCTCAACCTTCAAAGAAGGGGCTGAAATGGCGATGAACGCTATGGCCGAAGGGTTACCCATGCAGTTATTAACGAAGGTTGCCAAAATTACTCAGGAGGTAAGCACGAATGGCTAATGTGCTTGAGAAAATTGTTGCAGACAAACGAGAAGAAGTGGCCGCACGCAAAGATGCACTGCCGCTGGAAAGCTTCAAGGCGAATCTAGTTCCTTCCGAAAATAGTTTATTTGCCGCACTTAGTGAGCCAAACGCAGGCTTTATCTTCGAATGCAAAAAAGCATCGCCTTCAAAAGGCCTTATTCGAGAGCATTTCGATTTAGACGAGATCTTAGCGGCTTACACGCCTTATGCTGCCGGTATTTCTGTGCTGACAGACGAGAAGTACTTCCAAGGTAAATTTGAGTACTTAGCTTATGTTACTGAGCGTGTTGCTCAGCCTGTGCTTAACAAAGATTTCTTCGTTGATACCTATCAAGTGTATCTAGCCCGTCACTATAATGCCGACGCAGTGCTATTAATGCTTAGTGTGCTAAATGATGACGAATATCGAGAGTTGGCAAGCGTTGCCAATGCTCTGTCATTAGACATTCTTACCGAAGTAAGTAATGAAGAAGAAATGGAGCGCGCTATTGCCCTTGAAGCCAACATCATTGGTATCAATAATCGCAACTTACGCGACCTTTCTACCGATTTAGCGACCACCGAACGCCTTGTGCCCATGCTTGAAAAAGCCACGCACGATTACGTGGTTATTTCAGAGTCGGGCATATACACACACCAAGACGTGCTTCGTTTAGCGCCTGTATCCCAAGGCTTTTTGGTGGGCAGTGCGTTAATGGCAGAGTCTGACCTACCGCGCGCTGTGAAAACGTTAGTGAATGGCGCAGTTAAAGTGTGCGGGCTTACCAACCCCGAACAAGCGCAAATGGCGTTTGATAAAGGCGCTAGCTTTGGCGGGCTTATCTTCGCTGAAAAATCGCCACGCTGTGTGAGCGAAGCACAGGCTTTGACTATAACGCAGAGCGTTGACGGTGCTTTTGTTGGTGTGTTCGTTAATCACGACATTGATGAAGTGGCATCGCTCGCCGCCTCGCTCAACCTTTTTGCCGTGCAGCTTCACGGCAGCGAACATGACACCTACATTTCAGCGCTTGCTGCCAAGCTTCCAGAAGGTTGTGAAATTTGGAAAGTCGAAGGTGTTAAAGCAACCTCTTCTGGCGCACTACCAGACGCAGTGGACAGACACTTAAAAAATAGCCTTGTAAGCCGTGTTCTTCTGGATTGCCAAGTGGGTGATGCCAAAGGCGGTACAGGCGAAGCGTTCAACTGGCAGCTATTAACCGATATCGAAGCGAAGCATAAGTTAGTGCTTGCTGGCGGTATTAACGCCCAGAATGTTGCAGAAGCTATTGCAACCGGCTGTGGTGCTATTGATGTGAATTCAGGCGTAGAAACCGCCCCCGGTGTGAAAAGCGAAGAAAAACTCGACGCGCTTTTTGCCATTTGCCGCCGTTACTAATTTAAATACAGGACAACGTAATGAACCAGTTAGATACAAAATTTGGTGAATTTGGTGGCATGTACGTGCCCGAGCTACTTATTCCAGCGCTAGACCAGCTGGAAAAAGCATTTTTGGATGCCAAGGACGACCCGACATTTAACGAAGAGTTTTTATCTCTGTTAAAAGACTACGCCGGTCGCCCAACGTCAATGACGTTAACTCGCAATCTGGTAAGTAACCCAAAGGTAAAGTTATACCTAAAGCGTGAAGACTTACTACACGGTGGCGCTCACAAAACTAACCAGGTGTTGGGCCAAGCGCTACTTACCAAGCGCATGGGTAAAAAAGAAGTTATTGCCGAAACAGGCGCGGGCCAACACGGTGTTGCAACTGCGTTAGCATGTGCATTGTTGGGGCTAAAAGCACGTATTTATATGGGTGCGAAAGATGTTGAGCGTCAAGCGCCAAACGTGTTCCG